>NZ_AJWE01000092.1:0-61526 GCF_000281145.1 Rhizobium sp. CF142
CACGGAAACCTGCCTGAAGATCAACGGTTACATCCGTTTCCAGGTTGACGTTGCTCCGAACGCAAGCTCGATCGGCGCCAGCGGCGGCGGTTCTGTTCCGAACGACTCGGACTGGGACGCTCGTACGCGTGGTCAGGTTCAGTTCACGGCTAAGAGCGACACCGAATACGGCCCGCTCACCGGCGTGATCGTTATCCAGGCCAATGCTGACAACGCCTCTTCTCAGAAGACGCAGCTTGACTCTGCTTACCTCGACATCGCTGGCTTCCGCGCTGGTCTCTTCTACTCTTGGTGGGACGATGGTCTTTCCGGCGAAACGGACGACATCGGCTCCCCGGTTACTCTGCATAACTCCATCCGTTATCAGTACGAAACCGGCGACTTCTACGCTGGCATCAGCGTTGACGAACTGGAAGACGGCCCGTTCTACAACGGCGAACAGCCGAACAACTTCGGCGTAGCAATCGGCCTCGGTGGCAAGGCTGGCGCCTTCACCTACCAGATCACCGCTGGTTACGACACCGACAACGAAGAAGGCGCTGTTCGCGCTATGGGTACCGTTGCTATCGGCCCGGGCACGCTCGGCCTCGCAGCTGTCTACTCCAGCGGCCCGAACGCCTACTACAACAAGTCTGAATGGGCTGTTGCTGCCGAGTACGCTATCAAGGCGACCGACAAGCTGAAGATCACCCCGGGCGTTCAGTACTACGGCAACTACGGCGTAGTTACCCCGACGACCGATGCTGATTTCTCGGACAACAATGCCTGGAAGGCTGGCGTAACGATCGATTACCAGATCGTCGACAACCTCTCTGCCAAGGTTTCGGTTCAGTACCTCGATCCGGAACATGCTGACGACGTTACCTCGGGCTACTTCCGCCTGCAGCGCGCTTTCTAATCTGATCTGACTTCGGTCATTCAGAGAAGCCCGGCTTTCGAGCCGGGCTTTTTCGTTTCTGCTGGAAGGCCGACGCATATAGGCAATCTGGAAGTCGGTGAAAACTTAGGTGGAGAGCTTGAGCGGAATTAGCCGAGTTCACTGATAAACGTTCGGATCACCGTCGGAATGTCCCCGAGATGCAGAAGCGGCGCGTGGCCTTGGCCTTGCGCCAAGGTCTGCACCATTCCCGGATGCCGCTTCGCCATTTCATCCATCGTCTCCCGCGATAGCAGATTGGAGGTCTCTCCTTTGATCACCAACAGCGGTGTGGAGCGCAGGCTCTCGAATTGCGACCAAAGGTCGGGCAGGGGATTGATGAAATCGATTGTTTTCAACTGCTCGGCAATGGCCGGGTCATAGTCGGCGACAGGTACGCCATTCTGTTCCCGATAGATGGCGTGCGCCATGCCCTCCCAGTCGGGGAGACCGAGTGCGGGAAAGGCAGCGCCGTGATTCTCTTTGAGGATATCAACCGCCTCACTCCAGCTTCGAGGTTTGCGGTCACGGTTGAGATAGTCCCTGATCGCCATCAGCCCGGCGGGCTCGATGACCGGGCCGATATCGTTCAAGATGACGCCTGCGAGCAGTTCCGGCTTTATTGCCGCCACCAGATGCAGAATTAGCCCGCCGCGCGAGGTCCCAATGAAGATGGCGCGGTCGATGCCGAACGCAGCGCAGCCGGCAATCACATCGCCGCATTCGACAGCGAGATTGTAATTCGCCTTGCTATCATCCCGATCAGACAGGCCACGTCCGCGATAGTCCAATGCCATGACACGCCGTGGAAAAGCTGCGTCGTGCGACAGGATCAATGCAAGTTCGTGGAAATCGCGGGCATTGCGCGTAAGGCCCGGCAGGCAGACGACCGGCAACCGGTCGGTATCTCCGCCGGTCGGCTGGTAGTTACGGGCGTAAAGCCTCAGCCCATCGGTTGATCCATAGAATTTTTCGGTAAACCCGTTCGTGACTGCGTCGCCCATGACATCTCCATCCCGTCTGCCAAAACGAGATGTAGCGTGCTTTCGGCAAGTCTGCCAATCGGCCTCAGGTCGCGCCGCGGCCACCGATGAGGTCGCGCTCGATGTCAGGCGTCTGCCCGAGGCGAGCCTTGTAGACCTCGTAATTCTCCATCACCCGCTGCACGTAGTTGCGTGTTTCGGGGAAGGGAATGCGCTCGATCCAGTCAACGATTTCGTCAACCGGCTTGCCGCGCGGATCGCCATAGCGGCCGATCCATTCGGGCACACGCTTCGGTCCGGCATTATAGGCGATGAAAGTCAGGATATAGGAGCCGCCGAAGGCTTGGATCTGTTCGCCGAGATAATGCGCGCCGAGCGTTGCGTTGTAGCCGGCATCGGCTGTCAGCTTGTCCTTGGAATAGGTGATGTTGTTCCGCTTGGCGACGGCCTGGGCCGTGCCCGGCAGGAGCTGCAGCAGGCCACGGGCATTGGCGGCCGAAACGGCGGCCGGATTGAAGGCACTTTCCTGTCGAGCGATCGCATAGGCGAGCGCCTTGCCGGAGCCGGATATATTGGCGTTGGCGGGAATGACGCCAACCGGAAAGGCCAGCGCCGCGACATCGATACCGCGCCCATAGGCGATCTTGCCGATCTGCAGTGAAAGATGATGGTCGCCCGCCTGCTCGGCTTTGGCCGTCAGGATTGCGAGCTCGCCAGGGCTTTGAAGCTGCTCGGCCAGTGCCAGGTAAATGGCTGCCGCACGCCAGCCATGACCGGCCGATTCGAGCCGCCCGATCGCCTGCACGGCCTCGCGCTGCTGCAGGTTCTGTCGGTCTGTCGTCGTCGGCGACGGATAGGTGACGTTCAAGGTTTTGCGCCCGAGCCGCTCCGCCGCCAGCTGGCCGTAAAAAGTGCCCGGAAAATTCGCGGCCTTGGCGAAGAATTCGCTGGCCTTGCCCGGCCCGCCGGCCTCCGCCGAACGCCCGAGCCAGTACCAGGCGCGGGAAACGGAAAGCGGGCCGTTCGAAACCTGCAGGATCTTGCGGAAATGCGTCTCGGCCGTCGTCGGGTCCTGCAGTCCGCGCAGCGCATACCAGCCGGCATGGAACTGTGCTTCGACGATGTCAGTCGGCACCGTTGCGACCGAGGCGGCAACGATCTGGTAGGCCGCCTTGAACTGTCCTTGATCGACGAGACCGCGACTGATGATTCGCTGCTCGTTCCACCATTCGCCCGAGTTCATCAGCTCGGTCCGGTCGCGGGGTATCTGCTGCAGCAGCTTGGCGGCGTCGAGATACTTGTCCTGCTTGCGCAGATATTCGATGCGAGCGAAGAGAAAGCCTGGATCGCTGCGCCATTTCGCATCGACCGCATTCAGCAATGCACCGGCGTTACCCGCATTATTGTCGACGGCAGCCCAGGCCTTGTAGAGAGACTGCACCTGTCCCATGTCGCCGAAGCGCTTGGCCTGCGCCACGCGACCGCGATACATCAGGTAGTCCATTCGCGTCTTGTGGTCGGCGGCGGTCAGCAGGCCGGCAAATTCGGCAAGAATCTTGTCTTCGGTTGCCTTGTCGAGCGCCTGTCCGCGCCAGATCTTGCAGATATATTTCGCTGCCTGCGCAGACTTGCCGGTTGCTACAAGCGCGCGCGACATAATGATCGCGCCCTGCCACGTCTCGGGCGCCGTATCGCCGAAGGCGTTCAGCACGGCAGCAGGGGCTGGGTTCTCGTCATAGAGCGCACGCTCGGAATTGCCGCGCAGACGTTCCAGACCTGGCCAGCCATTTAACTCGTCCGAAGCACTGGCGATCTCATAGGAGGGAACGCCTTTCAGGCCGGAAGTGGCGATTGCCCAGGTCAGGATATGGCGGTCGAGTGTACCTGCCGCCATTGTATTGCGGATGGCAAGCGCCTGTTGCGGATCCTTGTTGGAGAGCGCATCGAGACCAGCTTTCAGATCGCTGTTGACGGGCGCGATTGCTCCATTGCGCGGAATGGACCCGGTCGTGATCGCCTCGGGGAAAGATGCGGTTTCCGGCACGAAACCCAGCGGCTTGACGGCCGGCAGGGGGGCGCTTTCGCCGGGGAGCGGCGATGCAACGCTGCCCCAGGCCGCAGCCACCAGGCCGAAGACGGACAGGATCAGAACGGCTCTCTTCATCCGGATTACTCGCAACGAAACCATGCCCCTCCATTTGGCTGGAGGCGTCTTAATGAAACCTTACCGTCTCCGGTAAAATTCATTCACATTTGCTATCGGAATTTGCCCTAACCGACCTATGCGCGCTTGTCGCAGCCTTTTTGCCGCTCTATGGTGCGCAACTCTTATTCATGGAATGCGGCTGAAGCAAGGATATCGGCCGTGAGGAGCTTTGCATGTTCAATGGGTCCATCCCCGCGCTCGTAACCCCCTTCACCGATGCCGGCCTGATCGACGAAGACAGCTTCGCCGCCCATGTCGCCTGGCAGATCGGGGAGGGCAGCAGCGGCCTCGTTCCGGTTGGCACGACCGGTGAGTCGCCGACGCTGTCGCATGCCGAGCACAAACGGGTGGTGGAGCTCTGCATCGAAGTTGCCGGCAAACGCGTACCCGTCATGGCCGGCGCCGGCTCGAACAATACGCGCGAAGCGATCGAACTTGCCCAGCATGCCGAGAAGGTTGGCGCGGACGCCGTTCTGGTCGTCACGCCCTATTACAACAAGCCGACGCAGAAGGGTCTGATCGCTCACTATTCGGCGATCGCTGAAGCCGTGAAGCTGCCGATCTATATCTACAACATCCCCGGCCGTTCGGTTGTCGACATGACGCCGGAGACGATGGGCGCGCTCGCCAAGGCCCACAAGAACATCGTTGGCGTCAAGGATGCGACCGGCAAGATCGAGCGTGTCTCGGAGCAGCGCATCACCTGCGGCAAGGAGTTCCAGCAGCTTTCCGGCGAGGACGCGACGGCTCTCGGCTTCAACGCCCATGGCGGCGTCGGCTGTATCTCCGTCACGGCCAATATCGCGCCGCGCCTCTGTGCTGAATTCCAGGCAGCGACGGCCGCCGGAAATTACGCCAAGGCGTTGGAACTGCAGGACCGGCTGATGCCGCTGCATAAGGCAGTCTTCATGGAACCAGGCGTCTGCGGTGCGAAATATGGCCTAGCAAAGCTCGGCCGCATGAGCCGCACCGTGCGCTCGCCGCTCATGTCCTCGCTGGAGCCCTCGACCGAAGCGGCGATCGATGCCGCCATGCGTCACGCTGGCTTGCTCAACTGAGGCTGCAAACCGGCCTGTCTTCACAAGACCGGGCCGTTCTCTTACATAGATGACAGGAAATGAGGGCGCGGCATTCGCGCCCCTCCAATGGAATTATCGTCATGGCCCCCAAAGGCAGCCAGCGTATCGTGAAGAAGGTCGTTGCGGAAAACCGCAAGGCCCGCTTCAACTACGAGATCATCGATACCTATGAGGCGGGCTTGGTGCTGATGGGCACCGAGGTCAAGTCACTGCGCGAAGGCAAGGCCAATATCGCCGAATCCTACGCTTCCGATGAGGATGGCGAGATCTGGCTGATCAATTCCTATCTGCCGGAATATTTGCAGGCGAACCGCTTCAACCATGAGCCGCGTCGCCGCCGCAAGCTGCTTTTGTCCGGGCGTGAGATCAACCGTTTGCGCGCGGGCATCAATCGCGAAGGCATGACGCTGATCCCGATGAAGATCTACTTCAACGATCAGGGCCGCGCCAAGATCGAGCTGGCGCTCGCAAAGGGCAAGAAGCTGCATGACAAGCGCGAATCCGAGAAGGAGCGCGATTGGAACAGGCAGAAGAGTCGTCTGTTGAAAGACAACGGCTGACTCTTTGCCTGCAGCATCATGCTATTCGTGAATGAAGATTCAGTCTTCGAAATCGCTGGCCGGCGCCACTTCGGCGGGACGCGGCGGACGTTCGGAAGGATCCCGGCCGATCTCGGCTTTCAGCGACAGAAGATCGATGAAGTGATCGGCTTGGCGACGCAGGTCGTCGGCGATCATCGGCGGCTGGGTCGACATGGTCGAAATGACCGAAACCTTGCGTCCCTTGCGTTGCAGCGCTTCGACCAGATTGGTGAAATCGCCGTCGCCGGAGAAGATGACGAGATGGTCGACCGTTTCGGACTGTTCCATGGCATCGATTGCGAGCTCGATATCCATATTGCCCTTGATCTTGCGGCGTCCCATGGAGTCGGTAAACTCCTTGGCGGGCTTCGTCACGACCTTGTAGCCGTTATAATCGAGCCAGTCGATGAGCGGACGGATCGAGGAATATTCCTGGTCTTCGATAAGCGCGGTATAGTAGTATGCGCGCAGCAGATATCCACGTTTCTGAAATGCTTTCAAGAGCTTGCGGTAATCGATATCAAAGCCCAGACTCTTGGATGCAGCGTAAAGGTTGGCGCCGTCTATGAATAGTGCAATTTTTTCGCGTGGGTCAAACATCGCTTACCAATCCAAAGAGAGTAATCGAAATCCATAAGCCACTAAGCCCAATAAAAACAGCGGCTTGCGGATGTGGCGTCGAGCTGTTCCGTACTTTATGAATTATTCATATATGAAAGATTTAGGGCACGATTCGGGATATTCCAAGCAACCCCCGGTGGAAATGTCATATTGTGCATGGAAATTTAGACCGGCTGCGGATAAAGGCGAGGGGACCCTAACGAAAAACTTGAATTTGCCCGGTTTTAATTGTATCGGGCGTGTTAATCCCGAAAAGACGACCGCAAAGGACAGGCAATGGCCCGTGTCACAGTAGAAGATTGCATTGACAAGGTAGAGAACCGCTTCGAGCTGGTTCTGCTCGCCAGCCATCGCGCCCGGCTGATTTCCCAGGGTGCGTCGATCACCATCGATCGCGACAACGACAAGAACCCGGTTGTGGCTCTGCGCGAAATCGCTGACGAGACCCTGTCTCCCGACGATCTGAAGGAAGACCTGATCCATTCGCTGCAGAAGCATGTGGAAGTGGACGAGCCCGAGCCCGATCCGGCAAGCCTGATCGCCGCCGGTGCAACGGCTAATGCCGACAGCGAAGAGCAGGACGACCTGCCGGAAACGATCACCTTCGACCAGATGTCGGAAGAAGAGCTTCTGGCCGGCATCGAAGGTCTCGTTCCGCCGGAAAAGAGCGACGATTACTAAGCGCATCCCTGGCCTTTGAATGGCCGGGGCTTCCTGCGCGGCAAAAGATCGACGATTACCAATCATCAATCTTGCGCCTGTAAAGCTTAGGCATAATATTGCCCATGTGTGCGCCAATCTGCGATTGGCGCGCTTTTATTTTATTGGAGTGGCTTTGGAATGATGCGGCAGTACGAGCTCGTGGAGCGGGTTCAGAAATACAAGCCCGATGCCAACGAAGCTCTGCTGAACAAAGCCTATGTCTACGCCATGCAGAAGCATGGGCAGCAGAAGCGGGCGAGCGGCGACCCTTACATCTCGCACCCGCTCGAAGTGGCCGCCATCCTGACCGACATGCATCTCGATGAATCGACGATCGCAGTCGCCCTTCTGCATGACACGATCGAGGATACGACGGCGACGCGCGCCGAGATCGACGAACTCTTTGGCGAGGATATCGGCCGCCTGGTCGAGGGCCTGACGAAGATCAAGAAGCTCGACCTCGTCACCAAAAAGGCCAAGCAGGCGGAAAATCTGCGTAAGCTGTTGCTTGCCATTTCCGATGACGTACGCGTCCTGCTGGTCAAGCTCGCCGACCGCCTGCACAACATGCGCACCCTCGACCATATGTCGCAGGAAAAGCGCGCGCGCATTTCCGAAGAGACGATGGAAATCTATGCGCCGCTCGCCGGCCGCATGGGTATGCAGGACATGCGCGAGGAGCTGGAGGAGCTCTCCTTCCGGCACATGAACCCGGAAGCCTACGAGACCGTCACCAAGCGCCTCGAGGAGCTGTCGAAGCGCAATGAAGGCCTGGTCAAGAAGATCGAGGCCGAGCTGCGCGACCTGCTGATCGCCAATGGATTGACGACCGCCTACGTCAAGGGCCGGCAGAAAAAGCCCTATTCGGTATTCCGCAAGATGCAGTCGAAGTCGCTCTCCTTCGAGCAGCTGTCGGACGTCTACGGTTTCCGCCTCATCGTCGAGGATATTCCTTCCTGCTATCGTGCGCTCGGCATCGTGCATACGCGCTGGCGCGTCGTGCCCGGCCGCTTCAAGGATTACATCTCGACGCCGAAGCAGAACGACTACCGGTCGTTGCATACCACCATCGTCGGCCCGTCGATGCAGCGCATCGAGCTGCAGATCCGCACCAAGCGCATGCATGAGATCGCCGAGTTCGGTATCGCCGCTCATACGCTCTATAAGGACGGCGCCACCAATGCCGATGGCGATATCCTCTCGCGCGAAAGCAATGCCTATTCCTGGCTTCGGCACACGATCGAGGCGCTCGCCGAAGGCGACAGCCCCGAAGAGTTCCTCGAGCACACCAAGCTCGAGCTGTTTCAGGATCAGGTCTTCTGTTTCACGCCGAAGGGCAAGCTGATTGCCCTGCCGCGCGGTGCGACACCGATCGACTTTGCCTATGCCGTTCATACCAACATCGGCGACACGACCGTCGGCGCCAAGATCAACGGCCGCATCATGCCGCTGGTGACCCGCCTCAACAATGGCGACGAAGTGGAGATCATCCGCTCTGGCGTGCAGGTGCCGCCGGCCGCCTGGGAAGAGATCGTCGTGACAGGCAAGGCGCGCGCGGCCATCCGCCGTGCGACGCGCATGGCGATCCGCAAACAATATGCCGGTCTCGGCCACCGCATCCTGGAGCGCACCTTCGAGCGCGCCGGCAAGATCTTCTCGCGCGATGCCATGAAGCCGGCCCTCCACCGCCTGGGGCAGAAGGATGTGGAAGATGCGATCGCTGCCGTCGGCCGCGGCGAGATGTCTTCGCTCGACGTCCTGCGCGCCGTCTATCCCGATCATCAGGACGAGCGCGTCACGGTGAAGCCCGCCGGCGACGAGGGCTGGTTCAATGTCCGCAGCGCCGCGGGCATGATCTTCAAGATCCCCGGCAAGACCAAGGCCGATCTCGACGGCGAGCGCGCCTCCACCGAGAGCGATCCCGATATCGTGCCGATCCGCGGCCTCTCCGGCAATGTCGACGTCAAGTTCTCGCCGACCGGCGCCGTGCCCGGCGATCGTATCGTCGGCATCATGGAAAAGGGCAAGGGCATCACCATCTATCCCATCCAGTCGCCATCGCTGCAGCGCTTCGATGATCAGCCGGATCGCTGGATCGACGTGCGTTGGGATCTCGATGAGGCCAACAAGTCCCGCTTCATGGCTCGCATCATGGTCAACGCGCTGAACGAGCCCGGCACGCTGGCCAAGGTGGCGCAGACGGTCGCAAGTCTCGACGTCAATATCCGTATGCTGAACACGGTGCGTGTGGCCGCCGACTTCACCGAAATGGTGCTGGAAGTGGAAGTCTGGGACCTGCGTCAGCTGAACCAGCTTCTCTCTCAGCTCAAGGACCTGGACTGCATCGCAACGGTCCGGCGCCTCTACGAGTAGGATTTTATTAAAGTCTTGCCGACCGCAAAATTGCGCTTTGCATATTTTGTGATCATTTAATAGCCGAATTGGCATATTGAAAAGGCAAGGCATGCATTAAATGCATGGCTGTGCTCCGGTTACAGCGGTAGTAATTAACCGTTGCTGCGACTATCTTCTGGTCATCAAGAAATGAAACGAAGATGAGGAAAAGCAATGTTTGAACCGATCAGGAAGTTCGCCCGTGCCCTTCGCGCTCCGACCGCTCAGGAACGTGAAATGGCATATCTCAACGGCTCGCATGACCGTATTGATCTTGAATATCGTCAGCGTCAGGTCGATCGCGGTATCTTCCGCACTCGCTAATCACTGAGATATACTTGAAGTAAGGAAGGGGGCGTTATGCATGGTCCACGCCCCTTGGAAGAAAAGAAGAAGAGACGGCCTGTTTATGAAGCGGTTCCATTTGCCGCTCTTGTCATGGTGGTGTGCCCTGCACTAAATACGCGCCATGTTGTTTCGCCGTCGCAAACCCGCGGGATTTAAGGAAAAGCTGCGAGAGCTCGTATGGCCTCGCAAGGGTTTTCTGCGCCCGCCAAAATATCTCATGATGCGCGTCCTGCGCCTGACTGCCTCGCCGCATGCTGTTGCGGTGGGCGTCGCTGCGGGTGTCTTCGTTTCGTGGACACCCTTTATCGGCGTGCATTTCGTCATGGCCTTCGTCATCACCTATTTCCTGTCGGGCAATATGGTGGCGGCAGCGCTTGGCTGCGCGGCCTTCGGCAATCCGCTGACCTATCCCTTCATCTGGGGCATTACCTGGGAAGTCGGTCACCTGCTGCTCAGCCGACAGGACCAGATGGCCGGGCAGACGATCGATCTCGCCGAACTCTTCCACAAGCTGCATTTCACGGAACTCTGGAAACCGGTGCTGGAGCCGATGCTGATCGGTGCTATCCCGCCGGCGGCCATCACCTCGGTTGCGCTTTATGTACTGACATTCTACACCGTGAGGGGCTTTCAGGCGCGTCGCCGCGCCCGGCTGATGGAGCGTACGCGGCTACGGCTCGCCGATCCCGCCACCGAGATGCCGACCGTCTGAGCCCGAAGCAGTTCTATCCCGAAAGGCCTCTCGCATGATCATCGGCATTGGCAGCGACCTCATCGACATCAGGCGCGTGGAGAAATCCATCGAGCGCTTCGGTGACCGCTTCACGCATCGCTGTTTCACCGAGATCGAGCGCGCCCGCTCGGATCGCCGCGCCAACCGCGCCGAATCCTATGCCAAGCGCTTCGCCGCCAAGGAAGCCTGCTCCAAGGCACTCGGCACCGGGCTTTCGCAGGGCGTTTTCTGGAAGGATATGGGCGTCGTCAACCTGCCGAGCGGCAAGCCGACGATGCAACTGACGGGCGGTGCGGCCGCCGTCCTTGAGGCCATGCTGCCGGCCGGCCACAAGGCCGCCATTCATTTGACAATAACCGATGATTATCCCTTGGCTCAGGCTTTTGTGATCATCGAAGCGCTGCCGAATGCCGTATGATAGCGACCTCTCGTCGCTTTTAGTGCTGTCGTTATTGCCGCCACCGGCCGAAGCCGCTAGAGAGAACATCAGAAAGAAATGCGCCTTCATGGCGTCTTGAAGGAATAAGACTGCGTGTCCGAAAAAGTCGAAGCCAAGCCGAATGCCCTCTGGGAAAATATCAAGGTCATCATCCAGGCTCTCGTCCTGGCGATGGTTATCAGGACTGTACTGTTCCAGCCCTTTACCATTCCCTCGGGCTCGATGATGCCGACCTTGCTGGTCGGTGACTACATCTTCGTCAACAAGTTTGCTTACGGCTATTCGAAATATTCGCTGCCTTTCTCGCCTGACATTTTCAGCGGCCGCATTTTCGGTTCCGATCCGAAGCGTGGCGATATCGTCGTTTTCCGTTTCCCGCCGAATCCTGAGGTCGATTACATCAAGCGCGTCGTCGGCCTGCCGGGCGATCATATCCAGGTCACCGACGGTATTCTCTACATCAACGGCAAGCCGGTTCCGAAGGTGCCCGATGGCACTTTCAATTCCGACTACAAGCTCGATCCGGGCCAGGACGTGCCGGTGTTCCGCGAGACGCTGGATGATGGCAAGACCTATGACACGCTCGACCAGTCGCCGGTTTCGCGCGGCGACAACACCCGCGAGTTCATCGTTCCGGAAGGCCATTATTTCATGATGGGCGATAACCGCGACAACTCGCTCGACAGCCGCTTCGATGTCGGTTTTGTGCCTGCGGAAAACCTTGTCGGCCGCGCCAGCGTCATCTTCTTCTCGCTGGGCAACGACACGTCCTTCCGCGAAATCTGGAAATGGCCGACCAACATGCGCTGGGACCGTCTCTTCAAGGTTGTTGAATGAGCAAGGCGCAGGCGCTCTCAGCGGCGGACCGCGCAAAGCTTGAAAGCCTGATCGGGCATGAATTTGCCGAGAAGGAACGTCTGGACCGCGCGCTGACCCATGCCAGCGCGCGCACCGACAAGGGCAATTACGAGCGGCTTGAATTTCTCGGCGACAGGGTTCTCGGGCTCTGTATCGCCGAGTTGCTGTTTCGCACCTTCGGTGCCGCGACCGAAGGCGAGCTTTCGGTACGGCTGAACCAGCTCGTCAGCGCCGAAACCTGCGCCGCAGTTGCCGACGAGCTCAATCTCCACCTCTATATCCGCACCGGCGCCGATGTGAAGAAACTGACCGGCAAGCGCATGATGAACGTGCGCGCCGATGTCGTCGAAAGCCTGATCGCCGCACTCTATCTCGATGGCGGCCTGGAGGTCGCGCGCCGCTTCATTCTGCGCTATTGGGAGGGCAGGGCGGTGCGTGCCGATGGCGCCCGCCGTGACGCGAAGACCGAGTTGCAGGAATGGTCGCACGCCAAATATGGCGTCACACCCGTCTATCGGGTTGAAGAACGCAGCGGACCGGATCATGATCCGCGCTTCAAGGTGACTGTAGAAGTCGCTGGCGTTGCACCGGAAACAGGCATAGAGCGCTCCAAGCGCGCCGCAGAACAGGTCGCCGCGACGAGAATGCTCGAGCGCGAAGGCATTTGGCAGTCGACATCTGCCGGAAATTGACGGGATCAATGACAGAAGAAAACGACATGGCGGCCGAAAGCTCCGCTGAAAGCAATCCGACGCATTCCGGCTTCGTCGCCCTGATCGGCCCGACCAATGCCGGCAAGTCGACGCTGGTCAACCGCCTCGTCGGCGCCAAGGTGTCGATCGTCAGCCATAAGGTGCAGACGACGCGCGCCATCGTGCGCGGCATCGCCATTCATAACAATGCGCAGATCGTCTTCATGGATACGCCCGGCATCTTCAAGCCGCGTCGTCGCCTCGATCGCGCCATGGTGACCTCAGCCTGGGGCGGTGCCAAGGATGCCGATCTCATCATGCTGCTGATCGACAGCGAACGCGGCCTGCGCGGCGATGCCGAAGCCATTCTCGAAGGCCTCAAGGATGTTCCGCAGAGGAAGATCCTTGTCCTCAACAAGATCGACCGCGTCAATCGCGAGCTGCTTCTGGCAATTGCCGCAACCGCAAACCAGAAGGTCGACTTCGAGCAGACCTTCATGATCTCGGCAGAGAACGGTTCAGGCTGCGACGATGTGATGGATTATCTGGCAAAGACCCTGCCGGAAGGCCCCTGGTATTATCCGGAGGATCAGATCTCCGATCTGCCGATGCGCCAGCTCGCCGCCGAAATCACCCGCGAGAAGCTCTTCCTGCGCCTGCATCAGGAGCTTCCCTATTCCTCGCATGTCGAGACGGAAAAATGGGAAGAGCGCAAGGACGGCTCCGTGCGCATCGAACAGGTCATCTATGTCGAGCGCGACAGCCAGAAGAAGATCGCGCTCGGCAAGGGCGGCGAAACGATCAAGGCGATCTCGTCGGCGTCGCGCCGTGAGCTGGCGGAAATCCTTGAACAGCCGGTCCATCTCTTTCTGTTCGTCAAGGTGCGTGAGAACTGGGGCGATGATCCCGAGCGCTTCCGTGAAATGGGCCTCGAATTTCCGCGCTAAAGCATGTCGCGCAAAACTGTGCAGCGGTTTTGAAACAACGACATGCGTAAAACAAAGATCTAAAGCGTGGCAAGCGATCTGAAAGATCGCGACGCGCTTTAGTTTGACAAGGAAATTGACAAGGGGCACTCAGCCCTTTGTTTTTTATAAAAATCGCCGCCTGTTCCAAGGAACAAATCGGCCCGCCTGCGCATTGATCTGCCAACGGCGCTGCACCCTGCAGCGCCGGTTTTTTGCGACAGCAGGGACAAGATGGCGACGGCAAAACCTACCCATTCCTTCAAGACGCCCTGCGAGCAGTGTCCGTTGCGGCCATTGCCGCATTTCCGAGAGTTCAGCCGCGACGAGCTGGAATTTGTTTCGAAATTCAAAAGGGGCGAACTGGCCGTCGATGCCGGTGCGACCATTGTGGTCGAAGGTGCCCACAGCGCCCATCTCTTTACGGTGCTCTCCGGTTGGGGCTTCCGATACAAGATGCTGGAGGATGGCCGCCGGCAGATCCTGAACTACATCATGCCGGGCGACCTGATCGGCCTGCAGGGCACGATCATGGGCGAGATGCAGCATTCGGTGGAGGCCCTGTCGCCGGTAACGCTCTGCGTCTTCGAGCGCGACAAACTGATGACCCTTTATAACAAGCACCCTTCGCTTGCCTTCGATATTACCTGGATCGCGGCGCAGGAGGAGCGCATTCTCGACGAACACCTGTTGAGCATCGGCCGTCGTACGGCACTCGAAAGAGCCGCCTATCTCATCGCCTTCCTGTTTGAACGCGCAAGGAAGCTCAACCTTTTCAACGGCCGTAATGTCATCCCGATCACGCAGCAGCATATTGCCGACACACTTGGTCTTTCGATCGTTCACACCAACAAGACGCTAAAAAAGCTTGCAGGACGCAACCTGATCCGTTGGCAGGATCGCGGCTGCGACGTGCTGGACGGGGAGGGGCTGGTGCAGGTGGCCGGCTGGGAAGGACTGCGCGAAGGAAAGCGCCCTTTCATCTAAGGCTTGTTGAGATTCAGGATTCCCATTTTGATTGGGCCTTCGGCAATCTGGTGCGTTTCGTTCTGCTGCCGAGGCAGCGGTTCGACACGGTCGGCGTTGCAGCCCTCATCGACGGTGTCGAATTCGATGGCTTGATCGCCGACAAGGCATTCGACCGCAATCACATCATCGCCGATCTCAACGAACGCGGCGCAAAGATCGTCATCTCACAACATCCAAGACGGGCCTCGGGAGGCCACATTTCGGTGCGTCGGGCTGTATCCTCCTGATTCGCAGTTGGCGCCCGAATGCAAACCCTGGATAGCATGACAAGGAGACCTTGCTATGTGTCGTTTGTAAGCAGGATAGATAATCCAGCCAGCAACGGCTGGATCGAATAAAGTTAATTCTTAATTAGCAAATCCGGCGAATTCTTATAGCTATCCGATCCGCGCGGTCGTCCTTTTGGAACTGGAGACCTGAATGAAGCGCCCAAGTGTCAAGCAAGCCCTTATTGCCGTTTTATCCGTCATCGGTGTCTTCCTCGTTGTCCTGTCCTACAGTTCCCTCAGCACGATCTCGACGCTGAACGACAATACCCAGCAAATAGGCGGCTTCTGGATGAAACGCCTGGTCACCGCCAGAGATATCAAGGGAAATTTCTCTGATCTGAAGCTGGCTTACGCGCGATACCTATTGGAGGCGTCACCAGAAAAGCGAGCCGCGGGAGCGAAGCTGGTCGACGACACGAATTCTGCGGTCAAGAACTCGATCGATGAATATGTGAAAGGCGTTCGCACCGAGCGAGGCCGCGAACTGATCAATCAGGTCAACTCGGAACTTAAGAAATACAGCGAGCTCGCCGAACACATGGTCCAACTACAGGACAGTGGGAAGGGCGCCGAGGCTGCCAGTCTCTTCCGCGAGAGCATGGAGCCGCAATCCGATCTGGTGAGCCAGAAGATTGCAGACTTGGTGGCCTTCATTTTGAGTCAGGCCGAATCATATGTCGCCGCAAGTGGTGCCACGGCAAGCCACGCGTTCACAGTGACGGCACTAATCGCAACTCTCGCAATCGTGGTCGCCCTGGCCGGAACAATATTTGCCGTATTCGGTATCGCAAACCCGATACGTCGGATCGCCTCTGCCATGAAGATCTTGTCCGACGGCGATCTGGGAAGCGCTATTCCTTACGCCGGTCGCGCGGACGAGATTGGCGCGATGGCGGCAGCAGTGGAGGTGTTCCGACAGAACGCGATAAACGTTCTTCGACTGGAGCAGGAAGCATCGGCATCGCGGAGCCAGTCAGAGGCAGCTCGTGCCGCAGCACAGGACCGTGCCGAGAGAGAAGCGCAACAACTGCGGTTTGCGACAACAACGCTGGGCGATGGATTGAGGCGTCTGGCAGGCGGCGATGTCTCCTTCCAGCTGGCGGAGCCTTTCGCAGCGGAGTACGAGCAGCTGCGTGAGGATTTCAACGCTTCGCTCAAACAGCTCGGTACGACGATCAGCGCTGTGCTGAAGACTGTGCACAGCATCGATAGCGGAACGCGCGAAATCGCGTCCGGTGCGCAAGACCTTTCCAAGCGCACGGAGCAGCAGGCTGCCTCTCTGGAAGAGACGGCAGCAGCTCTCGATGAGATTACCGCCAATGTTACGACAGCCTCCAAGCGGACCGACGAGGCTCGCAATGTCGCACACGAAGCGAATGTCAGTGCGGAACGTTCCGCTTCGGTCGTGTCGGAAGCCGAACAGGCGATGAGGCGAATCGAGGACAGCTCGGAGCAGATCTCCAATATCATCAGTGTCATCGACGAAATCGCGTTCCAGACAAACCTGCTGGCACTGAATGCAGGCGTCGAAGCAGCCCGCGCCGGGGAAGCCGGTAAAGGCTTTGCAGTTGTCGCTCAAGAGGTTCGCGAGCTCGCACAACGCGCGGCAACAGCGGCGAAGGAGATCAAGGGTCTCATTGAAAAATCCTCTGCCGAAGTCGGCACCGGCGTGAGACTGGTTCTTGAGACGGGCCAGTCGCTGAAATCGATCAGTGACCATGTGTCTCGGATCAATCAGCTGATGGCGGCGATCGCGACGTCCGCGCGAGAGCAGTCCACGGGACTTGCCGAAATCAACACCGCCGTCAACCAAATGGATCAATCCACTCAACAGAACGCGGCGATGGTCGAACAATCCACCGCAGCGGCCGCGTCATTGTCGAGTGAGGCGAGCAGGCTGCGCGATCTAGTGAACCAGTTTCATCTCGACAGCGACCCGGGCCAGGCCGCTGCGATGAGAACGACTGTGCGGATCAGAGCAGCGTAATGGTGGCTTCTTGACTGCGTCGTCAAATACAAGCCATCAGCAGACACGCCATTGCTCCAGGCGTTACTTCAGCTGGGGATGGAAGCAAGGTAGAATTATGGCTACCTCGGACGCCGCGCCAGGCTTCGGGTCCCGCTTTCAGATCATCAACCGCTCGCTCGCGTCGTCCGGACGAAGAGCGTCGTGTTTCTCCAAGCGATCGCAACGCCAATTACAGTCCTGCGGCATCATCGGATGCACGACCGCAAAACCCAGCTTTGGGCAATCGGGCGTCATGGTCGGTCAGTATCCTTGCCCGTCGTCACGGCTTGGTTGAGCAGCCTCTTGCCAGGCGAGATATCTGGTCTCGCGCCCCCGTGAGTTCAAAGCCGGTGCTGTATTCCACATCGGCCTCGATGGCGTACATAGTGGCGAAATCAGCGCCAGACGTGAGGGCGGCAAGTAGCTTCGGATGCTTTGACAGAGCAATCGTTCGCCGATCGGGACTGTTCCCGTCGAGGCGGATCGTCTCTTTGTACCTCCCAATCTCGAAGCGCGCCGATCGCAGGCCCATGTCACCAACAGTGGCATCGCCAATCTCGAAAATGAGACCGTTCTTGGCGTCGCAACGGACCATGTAACAAGCCTCGTTGTCGGTCGCATCAACGAGAGAGCATGTTCCGACCGCTCCGGCATGCGAACCGGCAAGCTTAACCCACGGAGCGGGCGGCTCGACTTCCTGTGTGAGCGCAGGCGATGCCGCAAGGCACGCGCCAAACACACACGCTACCACGCCAGCCACGCCTGCGACTGCCGGTCTGCTGAACCTCATCCTATCCTCGTTTTTCTACGACGTTGCGAGGCCAATAGCGTCTCGACTTGGACGCGCTTGTCAAGGTCGATTGAGAGGAGACGCAGACCAGCAGGCGGATGGCGCTTGTGATCGCCTCACTTGCTCTGAAAAGCCGGTCTGCCGATCGCGGCAGGATCAACTGGTCATGGTAATATTTCTCTTCTGCCGAGGCGTTCATCTTTCTGGATCGCCCATCAGCAGCCCGAATGATGCGTGGGGTGACCTACGCGCTTACGATCGAGAATTTCTTCTGCAAACTCAAAGAGTTCAAGCGTATAGCGATGAGATCGGACAAAACCGACCAGAGCTTCTCAGCCATCATCGATCTTTGCTCAGCAGTGATCAATTCCCGATGAATCTCAACAGGCCTTAAAGTGTCGCGCAAAAGTGTGCAGCGGTTTTGCGACAACGACATGCGTGAAACGAGAACTGAAAGCGTGGCAAGCGGATCTGAAAGATCGCAACACGCTTTAGAATCTCTCCTGGTCGAATTGGTCAGCCTTGATGTCTTTTTTAAATGCAAATTGGCGTCAGGGAAAATAGAGTCGCGTCATCTTTCCTCCGACTTTCGTTTTTATCGACCGGAGACGAAAATGTGGCTATTCAGTTATGGTGGGCAACCACCGTCAACAGTCCAGGCGGGGCACCGACGGAATGATGTTTGCAAAAAGGCCGAAGCGCTGCAATGTTTGCGCTTCACGAGGGGCATGGAGATCATGAACGCAAGAACCCGTGTTCTGGTCCTGGAAGACAGTCTGATCATCGCCATGGAGGCGGAGGATATCCTGCGTCTCGTTGGCGCTGATACCATCGATATCGCCAATAGCCTCGATCAGGCCAGGGACGCAATCCAGGGCGCAGATTACGATTTCGCACTTCTCGATGTGAATTTGGGCGAGGCGATGAGTTTCGATTTCGCGCGTGATCTGTCGCTGGCCAATATCCCGTTCGGCTTTGTCAGCGGCTATTCCGATACGCTGGATTTTCCGACCGACCTTCAGGATGTGCCCCTTCTCGTCAAGCCTTTCGACGAGAATGCGATGCGCGACTTCCTCCAGAAGCTTTTCCCGACGCCGGCGGAATGACAGATCCCTGAGCTTGCTTTAGAGTGAATTGGCAGGCTGAAGGATGGTTTTCCGATGCAATGGCAGGATCAGGCGATCATTCTAGGCGTCAAACGCCACGGCGAGACGAGCGTCATCGCCGAGGTGATGACGCGTGAGCGCGGCCGTCATCTCGGTCTTGTCCGCTCCGGCCGTTCGCGCACCATGCAGCCGGTGCTGCAGCCCGGCAATGAGGTGGAAGTCACCTGGCGTGCCCGGCTGGATGAACATCTCGGTGAATTCCGCCTCGAACCGGTAAAGCTGCGCGCCGCACGGCTGATGGAGACGGCGACCGCCGTCTACGGCGTGCAGGCCATGGGCGCCCTGCTGCGCCTGTTGCCGGAGCGCGATCCGCATCCGCATCTCTTCGAGGCTTTGGAAGTCATCCTCGATCATCTCCACAATCCCACCGATGCCGGTGAGCTTTTCGTACGCTTCGAGCTTGCGGTGCTGAACGACCTTGGCTTCGGGCTCGACCTCTCGGAATGTGCTGCGACTGGGACCCGCGCCGATCTCGCCTATGTCTCGCCGAAATCCGGCCGTGCCGTGAGCCGTGGCGCCGGCGAACCTTGGGCCGACAAGATGCTGCTTTTACCGGCTTTCCTGAGTGCGCAGGAAAGCCACGCCGCCGATTTCGATAGCCTTACAGCGGCATTCCGTCTGACTGGATTCTTTCTGCATCGCCATGTCTATGAGCCGCGCGGTCTGGAAGCTTCGGCAGCCCGTGAAGGCTTCGTTCAGGCGGCACTCAAGGCGTTAAACCCGGCTTCCCGGACGCTTTCGCGGCCGGATGAACTTTCTGCCTGAACGGTTTTTCATTCCTGCAAAACAGTCTTCAGTTTTGGCGGTTTACCCCCGTACCCCGCACCCCTATCTCTCGTTCGATTAGGAAAGTTTCTAAGCGCTCAAGGAGGAAGCCATGCTGACCAGGCCCGACATATCGACCACCATCACGCTCTGGAACGGGCAGGAGGTTCCCCGCCTCGGCATGGGCTGCTGGGCGATCGGCGGTCCGTTCTTCGCGGGCGATACGCCGCTCGGCTGGGGCGAGGTTGACGACAATGAATCCATCGCCGCGATCAACCGTGCGATCGACCTTGGCATCCGCTTTTTCGATACGGCCTCGAATTACGGCGCCGGCCATTCGGAAGTGGTTCTGGGACGGGCGATCGGCAATCGCGCCGATATCGTCATCGCCACCAAGTTCGGCTTTGCCACCAATCCGGAGACGAAGCAGGCGACCGGCGCCTTTGCCGACCCGGCCTTCATCCGCCAGTCCGTCGAGACGTCGCTCCGCCGGCTGAAAAGGGAGCGTCTCGATCTCCTGCAATTCCACCTCAACGACTTTCCGCTGGATCAGTCCGACGAGGTCTTCGATACGCTGCAGGTCCTGCGGGCAGAGGGCAAGATCGATGCCTTCGGCTGGAGCACGGATTTCCCCGATCGCGCTGCCCGCCATTCCCGCCGCGCCGGCTTCGTTTCGATCCAGCATACGATGAACGTCTTCGAGCCGGTGCCTCAGATGATCGATGTCGTCGAAAAGAACGGTCTCATTTCCATCAACCGCGGTCCGCTTGCTATGGGCCTGCTGACAGGCAAGTTCACGCCGGACATGGCCGTAGGTGCCAAGGACGTGCGCGGTGCAGCACTCGAATGGATGGTCTATTTTAAGGATGGCCGTATCGCGCCGGAATTTGCAGCAAGGCTCGATGCCGTGCGCAGCCTGCTCACATCCGATGGACGCACGCTGACGCAGGGTGCGCTCGCCTGGCTCTGGGCGCGCTCGCCGCGCACCTTGCCCATTCCCGGTTTCCGGACCGTGGCTCAGGTCGAGGAAAATGCCGGCGCACTGGAAAAGGGCCTGCTGCCAGCCGGTGTGATGGCGGAAATCGACGCGGCGCTCGCCCGCGTCTGAGGTTTTAGGCTCGGGCGCGAACCTTGAAGGCCCAGCCTTCCGGCCGCGCTTCGATGATCTTTACCTCGTCGCCGATCGCGACCCTGCCGGTACCGCGTGGGGTCACGTTCCAGCCGAAAAGCGGACCAGGCACGCGCCGGTCTCCCGACATGCGGATGCGGCCCATGGCGGGCATGGGGTTCGCCACCTCGCGTGACCCCGTCAACTGGTCCTGCGTCGTCATGATGCAACGGGCGCAGGGCTTGACGAGGTCGAAGCGGATGCCGGCAATTTCGATTGCCGCCCAGCGGTCCTCCGCCCAGGCCTCGTCCGTATCGATGACGATATTCGGCCGGAAGCGCTCCATGCCGACGCCGCCTTCGGCATGGGCTGAGAGATCGGCGTTCAGCGCCTTCAGCGATCCCGTCGTCGTCACCAGGATCTGGTAGCCGTCGGTAAAGGTCACCGGCGTGCCTTCGCCCGCCCATTTGGCATTGGCCGTTCGTTCTGCCTCGTCGTCGAAGAAGACGAGCTTCACCGTGCGGCCGAGCCATTCCGAAAGTCTGGCATTGCTGTCATCGTCGGCAACGGCGGCGCTGACGGCCGATTTCCAGACTATGACATCGAGCCGTCGGTTTGGATGCAGCGGTGCTACGGCAATGTCAGGCTTGCCCTGCATCAGCAGCCGGAAGGCGCCGGCCTCGGGCCGCACATCGATCTGAGCAAGGGTTGGGAGCTCGCGCTGGGTGATGAAATGGCCGTCCGGGTCCGTCACCATCGCGCGCCGGTCGCCCGGCAGGCCATAGGCGTCTATCTCCGTGAAGGGCAGGGCGATACCGCGGGCGCTCTTGAGCGGATAGATGAAGAGATCGCTGACACGCATCATAGGCTCCTAGATTTCGTCCATAAATGCCGCGAGGAAGCCGCGCAGGCTCCTGTCGCGGGCTGCGGCCAGTTCGCGGCCGGTCCGGGTCTGGAAACCATCTGCCAGTTTGAACAGCTTCGTCTGGAAATGGTCAATCGCATAACGCTTGTCATCGAGCGCCCTGTCCTCGGCAGCGGGATCGAAAGGATCGTAGAGCCCTGATCCGAGCCGCCCGGCTATATAGAAGCAGCGTGCCGCGCCGACCATGCCGATGGCATCCAGCCGGTCGGCATCCTGCAGGATTTTCGCCTCCAGCGTTTCCGGCGGCACGTTCGCCGAAAAGCTGTGCGCGGTTACCGCATGGGCGACATCAGCGATATCCTCATCGCCCCATCCAAGCTCGTTCAATATCCGCGACGCTTTTTCTGCGGCGAACGCCGATGCCTGGGCGCGCAGCGGCGAGTTCTTCTCGACGGCGACGCAATCATGCAGCAGCACGGCAGCGGCCAGCACGTGGCCCTTGCCGCCTTCCGCGGCGTGGATGCGCATGGCATTACGGAATACACGCAGGATATGGGCGAGGTCGTGCGAACCGTCGTCACCCTCGGTCGCGTGTGGAATGAGCTCCACAGCCAGAGACTCATGGGGAGAGAAGGCTTCGGCCTTGAACATCGTCGTCACCGGTTTTCAAAGGGTTCGTATACCGTCGATAACGGCTTGGCCGGCGAGTCGCAACGTGCCGAGATCATTGCCGGAGTTTGGCGAATGACCCGACGCTGCCGTTCTTTTTCGGCGGCATGCAAAGCATGAGGGCCGCGTCGCCGAACGGCTTTGGAGGGCTGATATAATAGCCCTGGATCTCGTCACATGCCTCGCGTTCGAGCAGCGCCATCTGCTCTGCGGTTTCTACGCCTTCCACGGTCACGCGCATGCCGAGCGCATCGCCGAGCAGGATGATCGCGCGCATGATCGCATACGCTTCCCTGTTCTCGACGATGTCGTTCACGAAGGACTTGTCGATCTTGATCTTATCGAAGGGGAAGCTCGAGAGGTAGCTCAGCGACGAATAGCCGGTTCCGAAATCGTCCATGGAAATGCGGACGCCGCGTTCCCTAAGTGCATGCAGGATCGGTAACACCTCATCGCGATTTTCCATCAGTACGCTTTCAGTGATCTCCAGTTCGAGGCGTGAAGGCGAAAGTTCTGCGGCCGCAAGCGCCTCGCTGACATCCTTCGGCAGGTCGCTGCTCGAGAACTGGATGGCCGAGACATTGACGGCGATCTTGATATCCTCGGGCCATTGCGCTGCATCGTTGCAGGCGCGGCGTAAAACCCAGCGGCCGATATCGACCACGAGGCCGACCTCTTCGGCAAGTGGAATGAAATCCATCGGCGAGACCCGGCCGCGCACCGGATGATTCCAGCGGATCAGCGCCTCGAAGCCGCAGATGCGATGCTGCGTCAGGTCGTAGAGAGGCTGGTAGTGAAGCTCGAATTCCTCGTTGTGCACGGCGGCCCGCAGGTCGGCCTCCAGCGCATGACGGGCCTGCATCTCCTCGTCCATCTCGACGGTGAAGAAGCGCTCATGCCGGCGCCCGTCCGCCTTGGCATGGGAGAGTGCCATCGCCGCGTTGCGCAGCAGCTTGTCGGTCTCGACGGCGTCGTCAGGGGCAATCGAAATGCCCATGGAAACACTGAGTTCCACCTGCTTGTCGCCGCGGAAGAAGGGTTCGCTGAGCTCACGGCGGATCTGATCGGCGAGTGCTGTGATGTTCCACGGTTGCTGACGGCGCGTCTGCAGGATCGCGAATTCGTCCGAGCCGAGGCGGGCAAGAATGTTTTCCGAGCCGGCCGAAGCGCGGATGCGCTCTGCCACTTGCTGCAGTATCTTGTCGCCGGCCGAAACACCCAGCGTATTGTTGATCGACTTGAACCGGTCGAGATTGAGATGCACGAGCGCGATCTGCTCGTCTTGCCTGCGCTCGGCAAGGGCCGCGTCGAGCTGCTCGCGGAAGCGAATGCGGTTCGGCAGGCCGGTCAGCGGATCGTGATGGGCGAGATAGGTAATGCGCTCGGCGGCCTTGCGGTCTTCGGTAACGTCGGCATGGATGGCGATGTTGCTGCCATCGGCAAGGATGGTAACGACGCTCTGGATGATGCGGCCGTCATCCATCAGCCATTCGCGCCGGCGGATGCGCCCTGTCTTCGAGGATGCTTCCTGGCCTTCCTTCCTGCTGCGTGTCCTGGCGCCGGCCTGCTCAGTGCCGCGCGTCCTGTGCATCAGGTCGGCAATCGCGGTGCCGGGCACAACGTCGCCGTCGCTAAAGCCGAAGAGCTGGCGGAAGCGTAGGTTGGAAAGGGTCAGCCGCTGGTCAGCATCGAACACGCTGAGGCCGAGCGGCAGGTTGTTCAGGACGATTTCGAAGAGCTTGCGCTGTTCTGCAAGGGCCTGCGTGGTGGAGCTGATCGTCTTCTGCAGTTCGCGGTTTTCGATGAGCAGCGTCCCGGCGCTGCGCTCGATTTCATCATATTCGCTTTCATGGCTGCGATAGGTCGCGATGACGAGCTCCATCAGACGCTCTGCATCGATCGATCCGTCCTCGTCGACGACCTGCGTGCACTGTTGCCAGAAAAGCGTCTCAGCTTTCATGCGCACGAGTCCCCTCGCGGGACGATTGCGATGGAAGCATGGCAAAAGGCGAAGGCGTCTTCGATTGGCAAAGGTGCCATATCGCGCCGGGCATGAAAAAGGCCTTTCTAAAATGAATGTAAGAATCACTTTTTTGTAAGCAGCGGGTGGCCACTTCCGACAACTCGCAAGCGGCATCTTCTACCGGGCCGATTAATAATCGGTTGCAACTCGGCCGTCCATTGTAGCTAGCCGGCAATTTGTTTGTATCTCGCAAACTACTGAAATACCGAGGAAACATGGTTTTTTGAGGCAATTGGAAGGTGCCGCGGAAATGGGTCGTTACACTTTGTCAACTATAGTTAATCGAGAGTTAACAGCTTATTGACCGAAGCCGCAAATCAGTTTAGTCAACAATCCAGTCTTTGATATTTCCCACCCGCGTATTGCGTACAGACTCTCACCGGAAGAAGCGGTGAACGGAGGTTTGTATGACTGTTATTTCATCAGTTCCAGACATCTCTTATGCATATTTGGCAACGCTCTCGCGGCTTGATGCAAATGGTGACGGCATGTTGAGCCGCACGGAACGTGCAGCAGATGAGAAGCCCGGCATCATCAGGGAGTTTCTCGAAGAGGACGATGCTGACAATACGCAGCCGAAATATCCGAGCAGCCTCGTCGCGCTCATGATGGAATACAGCGACAATGGCTCGGCAACCGGCATGGCCGTTCCCTATGCGCTGCAGCAGGTTACCGCTGACGCCGATAATCAGGCGATGCAGATCTATCGCAATACCTATGGCGAGTTCGATCTCGGTATCGCCGCCTGAGCTTAGTCCTTGGCTGCAGCAGTCGAGCCGGCCTCATGGCCGGCTTTTTCTTGCCTTTTATGCAGGCAGGAACACCTTCCTTTGTGAGGCGTTGGGAAACAGTCCCCAAAACGGAAGGAAACCCGATGAAAATCATATGCACCATCGCTGCCCTCGGGCTGCTTGCGGCGGCATACCAAGGCCTTGCCCAGGACAAGCAGACGGCGACGGCAAATTTTATCGGCCCTGACGGCAAGGAGGCCGGCCGCGCCACGCTGACCGCTGCGGCCAATGGTGGTGTCTTCATCGAGGCGGAGATCTCTGGCCTGCCCGTCAACAAATGGGTCGCCTTCCATATTCATGAGATCGGCCGCTGCGATGCTGCCACCCATCATCAATCGGCTGGCGGTCATTTCAATCCGACCAAGGCCGAGCATGGTTTCCTGGCCGCCAAGGGACCGCATGCCGGCGATATGCCGAACCAGTATGTCGGTCAGGACGGCATCCTGCGCGCACAGGTCTTCGACACCATGATCTCGCTCGATGGCAAGGAGGATGGTGTGCGTGGCCGCGCGCTGATGGTGCATGCCGATTCTGATGATTATCGAACCCAGCCTTCGGGCGGCGCCGGCGACAGGATCGCCTGCGGCGTGATCAAATAGGTTATGGCTGCGTCTGCGGAGAGGCCTTCGGCGTCCTCTTGCGGGCCGAAACCCTGACCTGCGCTTCCTCTGGTGCCGGTTCGGGAACGGGAGCGTTAGAAACTTCCGCCGGAGCGTCGCCAATCTCGCCCCTCTTGTCAAAGGCAAGCTTGACGCGCTTGATCATGTCACGACTCAGGCCCCACCAGTCGCCGGTCGAGGCCCAGTAGCGCAACGTCACGCTGACCGCACTGTCGCTGAGACTATCGATGAAGACGCTCGGCGCCGGCGTCTTGAGGACGCGCTTATCGGCGGTTGCAAGCTTCATCAGCGTCTCCATGGCGAGATCGAGATCTTCCTGATGCGTAATGTTGATCTTCACTTCGTTCTGCCGCGTTGGCTGGCGGCTGTAATTGGTGATCGGCGTGTTCCAGAGCGTTGAATTGGGTGCCAGCCGGTAGAGACCGTCTGCGGTTCTAAGCTCCGTGGCAAACAGGCCGATCTCAAGAACCGTTCCCGAGACACTGCTCGTCTCAATATATTCCCCGACGCGGAACGGGCGGAGCACCAGCAGCATGATGCCGGCCGCGATATTCTGCAGCGTGCCCTGCAGCGCCAGACCGATAGCGAGGCCGGCGGCGCCGAGAGTGGCGATGATCGATGCCGTCTGCACGCCGAACTGTCCAAGCACGGTGACGAAGACCAGCATCAGCAGCGCATAGTGCACGACATTGGTGAAGAAACGGGCGAGCGTCTCGTCGATGCCGCGCACGCGCGAGATGCCCTCATAGGCCCAGCGGCTGATGAGGCTCGCCGTCACCCAGCCGACGATGAGCAGGATGATCGCCCCGAGGATGGAGAAGGAATATTGTACGGCAAGCGCGCTCGCCTGATCGAGCGCTGAGCGGGTTGCGATGATAAGGTCGGTGGCCTGCTGTTCCATCACGTGCTCCTCGAATGCCTCGTCGAGGGCTAGATGGAGCAGGGGTGAGGAGCGTCAACCGTTTAAATCGCCCCTGACAGTCAGCACGAAAGGCGCGTTGCCGTCGGCCTCCGCACCGCGGCCGATGGCCCTCACGGCATCGACGAGCCGGCCGTGCCGGTCAAGCAGCGCATCGCCGATTTCGACGATCCGGGCATTCGGCGTCGCATAGGTCGAGGCGGCTCGCAGCCGCCGGGCAAGCGCCATATCCTCCTGCTCGGGAGCGAGCGAGAGAGCCGCGATCAGCGCCGCGGCAGGCGAGCGGGATACGCCCATCCAGCAATGGACGAGCAGCGGTGCCTCCTGCTGCCAACCGGCGGCAAAATCGATGATCGCCCGCACATGCTTTTCGTCGGGTGCCACCAGATCGCCGGTGCCCTTGAAGGCAATATCGTTCATGTTGAGCAGCAGATGCCGGTCGGCCTGGATGACGCCCGGCCGGTGAAAGGCCTGCTCCTTCGCCATCAGGCTGATCATCTCGCGCGCCTTGTGCTGCACGGCCATTTCGGCAATGCGCGCCAGTGGAGAAACCACGATCACGGTCACGGGGCGATCCCTCGCTCTGCCTCGATCTGCGCAAAGCGCTCGCAGAAGAGCCGTTGCGCTTCGAGCGCCGGGACGGGATCGATCGAGAGCATGTCCCGGGTGATGCCCCGCGGCTGGCCGAAGAATTTCTGCGCCTCCGCAGGCGTGAAGCCGGCGAGAACAGTCGCCTCGAAATAGGCGGCGACCGTATCGGCCTTCTTGATCTTGTCCTTGAGTTCGCGGGAGGGGTGCGGCGGCAGGCCGAAGCGCAGATGTACCGCCGCCTCCAGCCGGTTCTCGACCGTCTTGTATCCGCCGCCGACGACGGCCTTGAAGGGGGAGATCATGTCACCGATCACATATTCGGGCGCGTCATGCAGCAGCGCCATCAGGCAATCGGCGGGTGTGGCCTCATTGAAATGACGGAAAATGAATTCGACGACAAGGCAATGCTGCGCCACGGAAAAGGCGTGGTCGCCCGCCGTCTGGCCGTTCCAGCGGGCGACGCGTGCAAGTCCGTGAGCGATATCGCCCAATTCGACGTCGAGCGGCGAGGGATCGAGCAGATCGAGCCGCCGCCCGGACAGCATGCGCTGCCAGGCACGTGGAGCCTTCGCAGTCGTCACGCGCTGGCCTCGTCCGAGGAAGTCGGAAAGCTGAGCCCGGACCAGGCGGGCAGGCTTAGCGTCACGGAAACATTGCCGGCAAGCAGCGGCGTGCCGGATGCCATGGCTTCGCCGGCGCGGTCTATGCGCACGATCGCCAGACCGCTCGTCCCCTCGACGGAGCCGAGTGTTCCGACTGGCTTGCCATTGGCGGTGATTTCCGTGCCGCTGGCAGGCAGTGCAGCCCCGGCCGAAACGGTCACGACGCGACGCCGCGCCGTGCCGCGATGCTGCATGCGGGACACCACTTCTTGACCGACATAGCAGCCCTTCTTGAAGGAGAGGCCGCCATTGAAATCCATCAGCACGTCATGCGGAAAAGCGTCCTGAAGCGCATAATCGGGTCCTGACGTCACGATGCCATTCTCGATTCGCAGCGCGTCGTAGAGCGCCGCATCATCGCTGCCATGATGACCGGCACGACGCAGAACGGTGACATTAGCCTTGGCAAAGCGACTGTCCTTGACGCCTTCTTCGGCATCTTCGCCCCAGGAAACGGTAACGCCATCCTCGGCAACTGGCGTCAGCGTCACCGGCGCGCGCAGGCGATACATGGTCAGCCGCTTCAGCAGGGCTTCTCGCTGGGTCGCATCCGTTTCGATGATGAAGCCGTCGCCGTCGCGCCAGATCATGAAGTCGAACAGGATCTTGCCCTGTGGCGTCAGCAATGCGCCCGGCCGCGCCTCGTCCGCACCGAGCGAGACGATGTCGGTGGTGATCAGATTCTGCAGGAAAGATTCTGCTTCCACGCCGCCGACGGCAATGAGCGAGCGGTCTTTCAGGAATACGGCTGGCATGGTGAAACCTGTCGCGTTGGTGATCGCTCAGAGGTAAGTCTTTGAAGCTGAAGGTGCAAGCGCTCTACAGCATCGGCCCGAAAATCGGAATCGATTTTCGAAAAGCCTGATGCGTAGATTCAAAGAGTTAGAGGGCCGAATGGACGCACTGCGCTCCAGCGTCAGTCGCCGGCTGTGAAAAACTTCCATTTACCGTCAGGCGCAATGCCGACGCGATAGAAATTATAGCCGCCGAATTCCTGCATGTCGGCGAGATCGCCTGCCGTGACGATGCGCAGCAATTCCACGCGTTCCGGCGGCGTCAGTGACTTCAGGTCTTTTTCGGCAAAATAGGGCCAGACATACATTTCCTCGGGCGTGCCTTGGCCGACATGCACGAAACCGGTCGAGATAATGTCGAGCATGATCGCGAGGATCTCGTCGCCATCAGGATCGCCGGAGAGATCCTTCAGCGTGCCGATCGGATCATCCGTGGGTTCGCCGACCGTCACCTGGGTCTGATCGGCACCGGTTCCCATCAGTGGGCGCAGGCGTTCGAGATCGCCTGAGGCGGCGGCCTCGACGATCTGTTCGCGCATCTTGCGCACCGGCTCCGGCGCCTTGCTGATGTCGTAGATCACTTCGACGGGCTTGGAATCGTCAGATGCGCCTGGCGTCTTGTCGACGCTCTGGCCGCTCTCTTTGTTGACGAGCGGATCGGGCTGGGGAATGCCTGACGAGCCGTTCTGCGGTGGAGCGGGCTGCTGTGGGCTCTGCTGCGCCGTGGCAGGCGCATCGGGCTGGCCGGGAATCTTCTGAAGTTCGGAAAGCGCGTAGGCGGAAGAAGCGGACAGCATGCTGCCTGCGGCGAGGCCGACGGCAAGCAGGACCGGCGCGAGCGAAATTCGCGAGGAAATATCTTTACCGGTACGCATGAGACTCTCTGTATTGCCCCTATTGCAGGGTCCTGTTGGTGGAAAACTCACCTGCCAGCATGCGGTCGCGCAACGAGTCCAGCAAGGCCTCGGCGCTGTTTTCTCCATGCAGTCTGATCGTCTCGCGCAGCGCATGAGCAATCGCGGCATCGGCAATGATTTCAGGCTCGATGCCGTCGGCCATGCCGTCAGCCCAAGCCTCGTTCTGGTATTCCAGAGCCGCCTGCATCTTTTCGTGGACGATCATGTCGTCGATGTCGTTGAGGCTTGGTTCCATTATCTTTTCCTCAGAACTTCTCATGTCTTACCGCTACGTTAACAACACTAACAGCCTTTTCCCAAAACGACACGTGCGCATGCGAAAACAGGTTAATTAAACGTTAATTTCCAAAGCGCGAAGTAATTTCTGTGGCGAGTGTTGCACCTTCGTTACGGTAGCGCTCTTCTGCCACGATGGCCGCTTGCGTGCAATCCGTGTAAACCGAAGCGAATGCTCGGTATCCGCGATTGAAGGCTGCGGTCAGTTTTTCCTTGCGCTGCGGCTCCCCATTCGTTTCGGAATCAAGCAGTTGCTGCATGTCGGCCCGCCATTCGTCCGCACCCGGCGCCTTGCAGAGCGTGCGCAGGTAATGCACCGAACCCAGGACCTCGGCCAGCCGCGCCAGCTTGTCGTCATAGGGTACAATCGCGACCTGCGGCACGATCTCCTCCGGCGGCGGAGGCGCATTCTTGCCGCCCTGTGCCCCACCTTGCGCCCCGCCTTGCGCCATTGTGGGACCGGCCCAGACGAGGCCGCCAAAGACAAGGGATGACAAGACAACGCGTCGAACGGGAATCATGCTCCCAGTTGATACAGGGAGCGTGACAGGAACAAGGCAGATGCGGCAGTTTCCACTTCTATTCTAGCGAGTGCGCCTCATTCACCGGCCGCCAGCCGCTCGGCGCATTCGAGCACACTCTGCGGCACCGGCATGCGCCGGATCTCCTCCACGCTGTACCAGCCGATTGCTGCCGCATCGTCAGCGGCTTCGGCCACCAGGTGGCGGTCCGCCTCGACGCGGAAGACGGAGAGGAAGAAATGGCTGTTGATGCTGCCATCCGGCGCATGCGTCTTCAGGTCATAGGTGGAAAACAGGCGCGGATTTCGTGCCTGAATGCCGGTCTCCTCGAGGAATTCGCGCAATGCCGTCTCCTCGGGCGTCTCGCCAGGTTCGCCTCGTCCACCGGGAAAGGCATACATATCGGCCGAAGGCGGGTTTCGCCTGAGCACGAGAAGGAACCGGCCATCACGTTCAAGGATGGCGGAGGAGGCGGGTTTGGCCTGGGAGGTCATTGTTTCGCACGCTTTGCTGTGATGTCGCCTTATCCCACGGGCGGCTCACCTTGCGCAACCGTCGGCATTGCGCGGAATATGGTTCCACGATTCCCGCGAGGATACCCTTGACCTACCTGATCTATGCCCTTGCCGCCCTCTTCGAAATTGCCGGCTGCTTCGCCTTCTGGGCCTGGCTGCGGCTGGCAAAACCCGTCTGGTGGTTGGCACCGGGTATGGTGTCGCTGGCGTTGTTTGCCTGGCTGCTGACGCTCGTGCCGAGCGAGGCTGCCGGGCGCACTTTCGCGGCCTATGGCGGTATTTACATCGTCGCCTCGCTGCTATGGCTCTGGCTGGTAGAGAATCGCGTGCCCGACCGTTGGGACATCGGCGGTGCGATCGTCTGCCTCGCCGGCACGGCGATCATTCTCTTTGCACCACGCAGTTAAAGCCTTTCCGCGAAAGATGTGCAGCGTCTCCCCATTCGGAATCGCTTGAGGGCAAACCGCCTTGACCGATCCGGGGCCGGGTGCAAAGACATCCTTATGTGTGGACGTTTTGCCCTGACAGAAGTAGTCAAGGATATCGCCGAAGTTTTCAGCCTTGCCGAGCTGGAAGACTTCCCGGCGCGCTACAACATCGCGCCGACACAACCGATTCTCGTCGTCATATCAGGTGAGGGGCAGGAACCGGGCAGCAACCTGCCCGATCGCCGTGCCCTGCTGGTGCGCTGGGGCTTCACGCCGGGCTGGGTCAAGGATCCCAAGGAATTTCCGCTGCTGATCAATGCGCGCTCGGAAACCGCAATCGGCAAAGCCTCCTTCCGCGCCGCCATGCGCCATCGCCGCATCCTCATCCCGGCTTCCGGCTTTTATGAATGGCATCGCCCTTCGAAGGAAAGCGGCGAGAAGGCGCAGGCCTATTGGATCCGGCCGCGCCGCGGCGGCGTTATCGCCTTTGCCGGCCTCATGGAAACATGGTCCTCGGCCGATGGTTCGGAGGTCGATACCGGCGCCATCCTGACGACCAAGGCCAACAGCGCGATCTCTTCGATCCATGACCGCATGCCCGTCGTCATCCATCCGGAGGATTTTTCCCGCTGGCTGGACTGCAAGACGCAGGAGCCGCGTGAAGTCGCGGGCCTGATGCAGCCGGTCCAGGAGGATTTCTTCGAGGCGATCCCGGTCTCCGACAAGGTCAACAAGGTCGCCAATATGGGGCCGGATCTGCAGGATCCAGTGCCGCTCGAAAAGGTGCCGAAACAGCCGCAGAAGAAAACATCTGACGACGGCCAGCTCAGCTTCTTTTGAAACCCGAAGCCGCCGTCCTGTTAAATGGAAAACCCGGTGAGGCGCTTCTCTTGCAGTAGGTATTTGCCAAACCCGCCACATGGCGGGCTCCGGATGTCACTATCGGCATCGTTATGAGCCTGCTGGCAATCAGCCTGCTCATGCGCTTCTTCTCGCCCGCTTAGGCGAGCTTCTTGACCGTTACAGGCTTTGCCATCATCGAGGCCGCAGCTACGGCCTTGAGGCCGAGCGGGCGGTAGTTGGTCGCGAGATCCGGCTTGGCTGCCTGCTGCTGTTCCGACTTCTTCGAGGTCACGATACTCTCCTTACGTGTTTCTCTAGAATTTTATCTGTCTTGTTCTTTTGTCTTTAATAGCGACAAAAGAGAGGCATCGCCTATCAGGAAATGTAAACACAGACCATAATTCGCGAGGCTTAACCGAAGTCTGCGTTCGTTAATACTTACTTAATAAAGTAGATGCTCAGATGTGGCGACCGATGTCGTCCTCGCCGACACCGGGTTCCTCGATGGTCAGCGTGCCATATTTGCGCTTCCACTTTCGCGCGCCGAAGGGCAGCGAAACGAGGTAGGCGCAGACGGTGAAGACCATCACTTCCCAGGTGAAGCTCATCAGCATCGCGACATAGATCACGACACCGAGCATGGCCGGCAGCACGAGATCACGCCGCATCCGGCTTTCGGATTTGCCGGACCAGACAGGCAGGCGGCTGATGAGCAGGAAGGCGATGAGGACCGTGTAGCCGGAGGAGAGAAAGGCGAAGGTCCGGTCGGTGGTGAGGCCGAGGAAGCCGAGATAGACAGGCAGAAGCACCAGCATTGCGCCGGCCGGGGCCGGCACGCCGACGAAATATTCCGATTGCCAGGGCGCGCGGTTCTCGCGCTCCGACATCACGTTGAAGCGCGCCAGTCTGAGGCCGGCGGCGATCGTGTAGATGAGCGCCGCGATCCAGCCCAGCGAACGCGCCGCGTCAAGTGCATAGACATAGACCACGAGGGCAGGGGCGACGCCGAAATTGACGATATCGGCAAGCGAATCCATCTGCGCACCGAATTTCGACGTGGCCTTCATCAGCCGCGCGACACGGCCGTCGATGCCGTCGAGGAATGCGGCGACGAGCACCATGGCGACAGCCAGCTCGTAGCGGCCTTCGAAGGCAAGCCGGATGCCGGTCAGGCCGGCGCAGATGGCAAGGATAGTGATGAGGTTCGGAACGACGAGCCGGATCGGAATCTCGCGCAGGCGCGGCCCGCGGGCCGAATCGTCGTTCGGGCCGTTCGGTTCGAAGGGCGGAAAGGGTGTTTCCATATCGCGCTCTCCTGAAAATTAGCTGCGGCGGCTGATGACCGGACCCTTGGTCGAGGCGAATTCGGCGATAACAGTCTCGCCGGCAACCGCCGTCTGGCCGAGCGAGACGCGCGGGGCGGCACCCGCCGGCAGGAAGACATCGAGGCGCGAACCGAAGCGAATGAGGCCGAAACGCTCGCCCGCATCGAGAGGTTCATTGGCATGCGAGAAGCAGAGGATACGCCGTGCCACGAGGCCGGCGATCTGCACCACGCCGATCTGGCCGTGGTGGGTCTCGATCACGAGGCCGTTGCGCTCATTCTCTTCACTAGCCTTGTCGAGCTCGGCATTCACGAAGGTACCGGGGCGGTAGTTGATGCTGACGATGCGGCCGCGCATCGGCGCGCGGTTCACATGGCAGTTGAAGACGTTCATGAACACGGAGATGCGCAGCATCGGTTCGTTGCCGAGGTTCAGCTCGGCGGGCGGCGTGACCATCTGGATCGAGGAAACCTTGCCGTCGGCCGGCGAAATGACGAGATCGTCGTCCTGCGGCGTGACGCGTTCGGGATCACGGAAGAAATAGGCGCACCAGAGCGTCAGGATGAGGCCGATCCAGAAGAGCGGCTTGAAGATCCAGCCCAATACGAGCGACGCGACGAAGAAGGCGGCAACGAAGGGGTAACCCTCCTTGTGCACCGGAACGATCGTGTTGCGAACCGTATCGAACAAGCTCATGAATGCCGGTCTCCTGTCGTTTTTCGTATCCGCTGGTTACAGAAAAACGACAGGAGGAGCAATGGCGTGGATCTCAGGCCGCCTCCAGCGCGTCGGTTCTGAACAACAAAACGGACGATCTCGCCCGTTTACTGCGCTAGCTCGCCGGCGCCAGCCGGTTGACGATGCCGAGCTCGTCGCTTTCGCGAACCTGCTTGAGATGCTCTTCGGCCTGTGTCGCTTCGCGCTGACGGCTCCACATCGAGGCATAGAGGCCATTCTGTTCGAGAAGGGCCGCGTGCGTGCCGCGCTCGGCAATCTCCCCGCTCTTCAACACGATGATCTCGTCGGCACCAATCACGGTAGACAGGCGGTGGGCGATGACCAGCGTCGTGCGGTTCTTGGAAACGACATCGAGTGCCGTCTGGATTTCCCGCTCTGTCGTCGTGTCGAGCGCCGATGTCGCCTCGTCGAGGATCAGGATCGGCGGAGCCTTCAGGATAGTGCGGGCAATCGCCACGCGCTGCTTTTCGCCGCCTGAAAGCTTCAGCCCGCGTTCGCCGACCTTGGTTTCGAAACCCTCCGGCAGCATTTCGATGAAATGTCCGATCTGGGCGATTTCAGCCGCCTGCTTCACCTCGGCTTCACTGGCCGAAGGGCGGCCATAGCGTATGTTATAGGCGACGGTGTCGTTGAACAGCACCGTATCCTGCGGCACCATGCCGATCACCGAGCGCAGGCTCTTCTGAGTGATCGTGCGGATATCCTGCCCGTCGACGGTGATGGAACCGCTCTGGATATCGTAGAAGCGATAGAGCAGGCGCGACAGTGTCGATTTGCCGGCACCCGAGGGGCCGACGACGGCAACTGTTTTGCCCGCCGGCACCTCGAAGGAAATGCCCTTGAGGATCGGCCGGGCCGCATCATAGGCGAAATGCACGTCCTTGAAGGAGATGGTGCCCTGGGCGATGGCAAGATCCTTCGCGTCAGGCGCGTCCAGCACCTCGGCCTTCACTTCCAGAAGATCGAACATCTGCTCGATATCGATCAGCCCCTGGCGGATTTCGCGGTAGACGAAGCCGATGAAATTCAGCGGTACGGAAAGCTGCAGCAGCATGGAATTGACGAAGACGAAATCGCCGACCGTATGTTCGCCGCTCTGCACCGACCAGGCCGAGAGAACCAGCATGATCGTCGTGCCGATGCCGAAGATCACGCCCTGGCCGAAGTTCAGCCAGCCGAGCGAGGTCCAGACGTCGGTTGCCGCCTTCTCATAACGCTCCATCGACTTGTCGAAGCGCTTGGCCTCCATCTCCTCATTGCCGAAATATTTGACGGTCTCGAAATTGAGGAGCGAGTCGATTGCCTTGGTATTGGCGTCCGTATCGCTGTCGTTCATCGCCCGGCGGATGGAGATGCGCCAGTCTGATGCGCGGATCGTAAACCAGATATAGGCCCAGACGGTGAAGGCGGTCACGGCGAGATAGGAAAAGCCGTAGCCCCACCAGAAGATCGCCGCCGTCAGCAGGAATTCGATGACCGTCGGGATCGAGTTCAGGATCGTGAATCGCACGATCGTTTCGATACCCTTGGTGCCGCGCTCGATGATGCGCGAAAGCCCGCCTGTCTTGCGCTCCAGATGGAAGCGCAGGGAAAGCTCATGCATGTGTACGAAAGTGCGGTAGGCGAGCTGGCGTACGGCATATTGGCCGACGCTGGCAAAGAGCGAATCTCTGAGCTGGTTGAGGCCGAGCTGGATTAGGCGTGTCAGGTTATAGGCGATGACGAGGGCGGTGGCGCCGATCAAGAGCGGCGGCAGCGTGCCCTGCAGGTCCATCCTGCCGTTCAGCGCATCGGTGGACCACTTGAAGAAATAGGGCACCAGCAGCAGGACGAACTTCGAGATCAATAGGTAGACCGAGGCCCACACGACCCGCATCCTGAGATCCGGCCTATCCTTCGGCCACATATAAGGCCAGAGATTGTAGAGCGTTCCCAACAGGTTGGAGTCTGAAACTGTCTTGCCGTTTGCCATGCTTTTCTCCAGCCCGGCGGGCCGCTATCGCCGCGGCTTGTCGCCGCTCCCGCGAGATATGCCACCGGCTGGCGGATTACAACATTGACAGGGATTTTATAGGCGAGGTGTTGCGCGCCGGTCCTAACGAAAACGGCGGCCGATGGGCCGCCGTTTTTTGATTTAGAGATGCCCGCCCGAGAGCCGCTTGCGGTGCAGCTCCTCGGCATTCGGAAGCGCATCCTTCGGCAGGCCGAAGACCTGGCCCGGACGGATGCGGTCCGGGTTGAGGATCTTGTCCTCGTTGGCGATGTAGATCGTCGTATAGCGCACACCGAGGCCGTAGGTACGCCGGGAGATCTGCCAAAGCGTATCGCCACGGCGAATGATGACGGCGTTGTTGTTTGCTGTCAGCGGCGCCTGCTCGATCGTCTTTGGCTGGCTAGCGTCCGATACTTGGTTCGAGGGCATCGGCGCGACATTGGCACCCGGAACCGTCAGTTCAGCGATGATCGCGCCGAGCTTGTCGAGTGCCGCGCCGACCGACTTGGCATCCTTCGGCAGGCTCTGCAGCACTGTCAGCGCATTCGCCGCAACCTGTGAGGCGGAAGCCGATGCCTGCTTGAAGGCGTCGGTCGCATCGATGCCCGGACGGAAGTCGACGAGCGAGCGCAGCGCGAACTCGGTGGCCGAGCGGGCTGCCGCAAGCTGCTCGGCACCCGGCACCTTGCCTTCGGCGAACAGGCCCTTCAGCAGGCCGAAGGCTTTCGTCGCATCGCCCTTGAGCTTGCCGAGATGGCCCTCGTCGAGCGGCACCGTCGCCTGATTGACATTGGCATTGTTGCCGGACTGCGCGGCAACCGTTACCTGATCGCCTTCCGGACGGTTGAAATTGACGGTCGCGCGGATGAGGACCTTGCCCGTCCCATCGACGACATCGACACGGATCTTGTGATCGCCGACCGGTAGGTCCATCGCGCCGCTGATAACGAAGTGACCATCCGGCTCCGCCGTATCCTGGCCGATCAGCGCATCATCAGCGTAACCGATAACCTTGGCATTGGCGCGCGCCGTGCCGGCCACGAAGATCTTGTTGCCTTCGATCTCCACGGCGGTGATCACCACATCGGCAACAGCCTCGGTGCCCTGCTGAGTGCCGGGAACAGGAGGTGCCGACTTGCCCGCATCACCTGATGTCACGGGCATATTCGGCGTCTGCATCGCGACCTGATCGCTCGGAGCACCATTATTGGGGGCAGGCTGCGAGCTGTCAGCAGCCGGCGGCTGGGCGTTTGCCACCTCGGCCTTCGGTGCAGTGATGATGCGGCTTGCCGTGCCCGGCTTGGAAACCATGGCGAGCAACTCGCTGCCGCTGCCGTCCTTCGGCACGGAAACGGTTGCAACTTCTTCAGACAGCGTGGTCTTGCCATCCTTGCCGGTTACCTTCAGCACGAGCTGATGGTCGCCGGCTGGAAGCGGATTGTCGAGAACGACAGCAAAATCGCCGGTGCCGTCGACATCGGTCGTCACGACCACCTTGTCGCCGTCGAGCACTTCCAGCTTGCCATGCGGCTCGGCCGAGCCGGCAATGACGGTCGAACCATCCGGCTCGACACGCAGCACGTCGAAAGCAGGGATCTTCGAGCCGGTGCTGGCAGCGGTATCGGCTGCGGGAGCAGTCTGGTCATTGGCTGCGGCCGGCTGGCCGGCGGGCTCCGGCGCACCGGTCAGCGCGGCTTCGGCCCGTGCGAGGGCGGCCAATGCGTCGACCGCATTTTCAGGGAGATTCTGGATGATATCGCGCGCTTTGCCCGCACCGTCCTTGGCCTTGGAGACGAGGCTTGCGGTGGTGGTGTCGAGACCTTCCGGGGCAGCGAAATCGACGATCGTGGTCAGCGTATTCACCGCAGCAGTCTTGGCACTTGCAAGCGCGTCGGCGGCGGGCACCTTGCCGTCCGCAAACAGCGCCTTCAGGCCGGAGAGAGACCGCACGGCATCGGCAGTGAGGCTGCCGATCTTCTGGGCGGCCTCAGTGGCATCCGCGGCAGCGGAGCGGGAAGTCTTAGACGCTTCGTTAACCGTGTTGTTGACCTCGGTGCCGGCCTGGTTGATAGCGTCACCAACCTTCGCCACATCAGAGCCGAGCCGGGGCATGACGAAAAACACCATCAGTATGATTGCGATTACGAGCACTGCGAGGGCCAGCAAGCCGGCACGGTTTTTCATCATTGCGTCTCCAAAGGCGGCAAATTGCCGTAGTATTCAGAAATTGCTAGCGATTCCCGTTGCTTTGCACAAGCATTCAAAGCAAATAGGCAAGCTCCGGAAGCCGCTTTTCAGTCAATTTTCTTGACTGCATTGAAATGGAATAGTTGTTTTTCCCTTATGACCGAACAATCTGTACCGATTCGATCCATTTGCGTTTACTGCGGCTCTCGGCCGGGACGCGATCCTTCCCATATGGCTGCCGGCCGCGCGCTCGGAAAAGAGATCGCGGAATATGGCCTTCGCCTCATCTACGGCGGTGGCACTAAGGGCATTATGGGTGCTGTGGCCAGCGGGACCCTATCCAACGGCGGTCAGGTGACGGGCATCATTCCCGAGTTCCTGATCGATATGGAGGCGACTCGCCATTCGCTCGGCCAACTCAACGAGCTTATTGTAACCCCTGACATGCATGCGCGCAAACACACGATGTTCGAGCGCTCGGATGCCTTCGTGGCGTTGCCGGGTGGTATCGGCACGCTGGAAGAGATCGTCGAGATCATGACCTGGGCGCAGCTCGGCCGTCACGAAAAGCCGATGGTCTTCGCCAATATCAACGGCTTCTGGGATCCGATGATGGAGCTTCTGCGCCACATGACGGGCGAGGGCTTCCTGCACACTGCCCATCGCGTGCAGCCGCTGGTCATCGACGAGATATCGGGCATCATTCCGGCCATCATGGCGCAGGCGGCAGAGCTTGCCGCCGACCGTGACGGCGAGGATGACGTGATCTCGAAAATGTAAGTCGCCGAAGCAATTCCAGCAAAAGTGCGCAGCGGTTTTGCGTTCGGAATTGCGTGGAGAAGGGCAATTCCAGCAAAAGTGCGCAGCGGTTTTGCTGGAATTACATGCAGACAGGCGCAGGTCTAACGTCCGCGCGTCGTCCTCAACATAGACCAGCTGTAGAAGAACAGGCCGGCCCAGATCAGCGGGAAGGCGATCATGCGCGCCGTATCCAGCTCTTCTCCGAAACCGAAAACGGCAATCAGGAAGATCATGGTCGGCGCGATATACTGCATGATGCCGATGGTCGAGAGCTTCAGCAGCTTGGCGCCGTTGGCATAGATCATTAGCGGTACGGCGGTGATGAGCCCGCAACCAAGCAGCAGGGCGGTATCGCTGAGGCTCGTGCGGTACAGATGCCCTTCGCCGCTGACGAATTCCAGGTAGAGGATGTAGAGCAGTGCTGGCAGGCTGAGGATCAGCACTTCCAGGAAGAAGCCCTGGTTCGGCCCGAGCGGCAGCGTCTTACGAAACAGCGCATAGAAGCCCCAGCTGATCGCTAGCGTCAGCGCCACCCAGGGAATGCCTCCGCTATCAAAGGCGAGCACGACGACCGCAAGGCCGGCAAGGCAGATCGCCGCGATCTGCATCGGCTGCAGCTTTTCCTTGAGCAGCACGGCGCCGAGGAAGATGCTGAAGAGCGGATTGATGAAATAGCCCATGGCGGCATCGAGCGAATGGCCGGCGCCGATCGCCCAGACATAGGTGCCCCAGTTCACGGTTATCAGCGCCGCGGTCATCATTGCCATGGCGAGCATGCGCGGTGAACGCAGCGCAATAGCGATATCCTGCGTGCGCCCCAGCACCAGAAGCACAATGCCGGCGAGCGGAAGCGACCAGATGATACGGTGGGCGATGACTTCGGCAGGCGAAATATGGGCCAGAGCCTTCATATAGATCGGCAGGAAGCCCCACAGAAGATAAGCCGTCAGCGCGAAGGCAAAGCCGCGTGGACTGTCTTCGTTCTTGATGAGGGGGGCGCTTGCATCGGCAGACATCGGGTGTTTCCATCTTTGTTCTGTTTCTGATCCGGATTAGCTTAAGCGGCGTGAATAGGCCAATTCATTTCAGTGAATGGATCCGCATGCGCCTGGCAACGCGGGAGGCAAGCATGGACGAAACGGAACTGGCGATTTGCCGGCAAGCCTATGCCACTCAAATGCTGGCGAAGATGGGCATCGTGGGCGACGAGCGGCTGCGACAGGCCTTTGCCACAGTGCCGCGGGAGGATTTCCTGGACCCGCCGCCGTGGCGCATGGCAAACGGGGCCGGTTATCAGGATATGCCGTCGACCGATCCTGTCATCCTCTATCAGGATGTTCTGATTGCGCTGCAGGAGGGAAGGCAGGTCAACAACGGCAGCCCCTCGCTTCATGCGCTCGGCCTCCACTGGCTGGCACCTCAATCCGGCGAGACAGCTTGCCACATCGGCGCCGGCGGCGGTTATTACACCGCCATGCTGTCGCATCTGGTGGGCAGCGGCGGCCATGTCGCGGCGATCGAATATGACTGGGATCTTGCCGCCCGCGCCGTCGCCAACCTGGCTCCCTATGGCAATGTCGAGGTTGTCTGCGGCAACGGCCTGGAATGGCCGCAGTCGCCGGCCGACGCGATCTATGTCAATTTCGGGGTCCACAGGCCGGCCGAAACCTGGGTCGACAATCTCGCCATCGGCGGCAGGCTGATCTTTCCGCTCTGCGCTCCCTCGCGGGATGGCAACGACAATTTGCGGCCACGCAGCGCGCGCGGCGGCTTCTTCCTGATCCAGCGCACGCCCGGGCACTATCGCGCCCGTTATTTGAGCCCCACCGTCTTCGTCTGGGGCCATGGCGCGAGCGGCACGATAGAGACCTACAGGGTGCTGGACTCCGCTTTTCGGCAGGGCGGCATGGGAAGGGTCACGCGGCTGCGCTGGAAAGAGCCGAAGCAGGAGGACGAATGGTATTCGGAGGAGGACTGGGGCCTCCTATAGAGCATTTCCGTTTTTCTTCGAAACACGGAAATGCTCTATTTCTTTATTTTCACGCAATTCCGGACGCAAAACCGCTGCACACTTTTGCTGGAATTGCTTTAGCTCACTCTGCGGCGATCTTGCCGGCGAGCTGCCGGTTCTTCATCAGCTTGTAGATGACCGAATCCATCAGCGCCTGGAACGAGGCGTCGATGATATTTTCGGACACGCCGACCGTCCACCAGCGCACGCCGCTGGAATCGGTGGATTCGATCAGAACGCGGGTGATGGCCTCGGTGCCGCCATTGAGGATACGCACCTTGAAATCGGCGAGCACGAGATCGTCGATCTCATGCTGATATTTGCCGAAATCCTTGCGCAGCGCGAGGTCGAGCGCATTGACCGGGCCTTCCGCTTCCGCAACCGACATCAGCGTCTGGCCGTCGATGGCGATCTTCACGACGGCTTCGGAGACGATCTTGATGCGGCCGTGGGAATCGAAGCGCCGTTCGATCATCACCCGGAAGCCGTCGATGGTGAAGAAATCCGGAATGGTGCCCATGGTACGCCGCGCCAGAAGCTCGAAGCTCGCATCCGCACCTTCATAGGCATAGCCGGATGCCTCGCGCTCCTTGACGATGGAAATCAGGAGATCGAGCTTCGGATCGTCCTTGGCGACATCGATGCCGCGCCGCCTCAGCGCGTTGATGAAATTCGCCTTGCCGCCCTGATCCGAGACCATGACCTTGCGGAAATTGCCCACACTTTCCGGCGGCACATGCTCGTAAGTGCGCGGGTCCTTCAAAAGGGCCGAGGCGTGGATGCCGGCCTTGGTGGCGAAGGCAGAGGCGCCGACATAGGGCATCTGATGATCCGGCGAGCGGTTCAGCAGTTCGTCGAAGGCATGCGACAGGCGGGTGAGATTGGTCAGCCTGTCAGCATCGATCGCCGTTTCGAAACGCGTGTTGTAGGCGCTCTTCAGCGCCAGCGTCGGGATCAGCGTCACCAGATTGGCATTGCCGCAACGTTCGCCGACACCGTTCAGCGTGCCCTGGATCTGGCGCACGCCCGCCTCGACGGCGGCGAGCGAATTGGCGACCGCCTGGCCGGTATCGTTATGCGCATGGATGCCGAGACAGTGCCCCGGCACGCCGAAGGCAATCACGGCCTCGACGATGGCGCGCACTTCCGGCGGCTGCGTGCCGCCATTGGTGTCGCAGAGCACCACCCAGCGCGCGCCGTTCTCATAGGCCGTCCTGGCGCAGGCGAGGGCATATTCCGGATTGGCCTTGTAGCCATCGAAGAAATGCTCGCAGTCGACCAGCGCTTCCTTGCCGGCGGCAACGGCGGCTTTGACGCTTTCGGCGATGCATTCGAGATTTTCCTCGTTGGTGCAGCCAAGCGCCACTTGCACGTGGTAATCCCAGCTCTTGGCTACGAAACAGATGGCGTCGCTGCGCGCCTGCAGCAGGCCGGCAATACCTGGATCGTTGGAGGCGGAAACACCGGGACGTTTCGTCATGCCGAAGGCCACGAAGGAGGCCTGGTTCGTGCGCTTCTCGGCGAAGAAGGCGGTATCGGTCGGGTTCGCGCCGGGATAACCGCCCTCGACATAGTCGAGCCCGAACTCGTCCAGCATGCTTGCAATCGCAATCTTGTCCTCGACGGAAAAGTCGATGCCGGGCGTCTGCTGCCCGTCCCGGAGCGTCGTATCGAAGAGGTAGATTCTTTCGCGTGTCATGGGTGTTTCCTGTCGCCGCTTGCGGCCTTTATTGTTTTCCTGCGAACCGGTCCGTCGCCCGGATCAGCTGGTCGAGAATGCCGGGCTCTGAAAAGGCATGGCCCGCGCCCTCGATCAGGTGGAATTCGGCCTTTGGCCATGCCTTGTGCAGCAGCCAGGCATATTTGGCCGGGCAGGGCATGTCATAACGCCCGTGCACGATGACGCCAGGGATATCCTTCAGCTTATAGGCATCGCGCAGCAATTGGCCTTCATCCATCCATCCGGCATGGACGAAGAAGTGGTTCTCGATGCGCGCAAAGGCATAGGCAAACTCGGCTTCCTCGAACTTGCCGCTGGTCGATTTCTCCGGAAGCAGGGTGATCGTCTCGCCTTCCCAGATGCTCCAGGCCTGGGCCGCCTTCAGCGCGACGGCCCGGTCCGGACCGGTGAGGCGCCGGTTATAGGCGAGCATCATCTCATGGCGTTCCTCCGGCGGGATGGGTGCGACAAAGCGCTCCCACTTGTCCGGAAACATCTCGGAGACGCCGAACTGATAGTACCAGTCGAGTTCGGCCCGCGTCAGCGTATAGATGCCGCGCACGACGAGTTCGGAAACGCGTTCCGGATGTTTCTCGGCATAGGCAAGCGCCAGCGTCGAACCCCAGGAACCGCCGAAGACCTGCCATTTGTCGACGCCGGCCATCTCGCGCAGCCGCTCGATATCGGCAACGAGGTGCCAGGTCGTATTGGCTTCGAGGCTCGCATGCGGGGTCGACTTGCCACAGCCGCGCTGGTCGAACAGCAGCACGTCATAAAGTTTCGGATCGAACAGGCGGCGATGCGCGGGCGAAATGCCGCCACCCGGACCGCCATGCAGGAAGACCGCCGGCTTGGCGCCCGGCATGCCACAGCGTTCCCAATAGATCACGTGGCCATCGCCGACATCGAGATGGCCGGAAGTATAGGGTTCGATCTCAGGATAAAGCGTGCGCAGCACCTCGGTCATATCTTCACGCCTTTTGCGGGCCAGACGGCGGTGTCATGATCGGGATGCTGGAAGGAGATGATCGCCTCCTGCCGGGAATAGAAATCCGGATCCTTATGAACAGGCGCGTCGAAGATCGTCTCGACCCAAGGCAGGCGGGCGTCATAATTGACCTGGATCTGCGGCGCGAGGTCGCTCCGGTCGTCGAAGGTACCGATCGCAAGCTCCAGCCCGCCCGGATGACGATAGGTCATCGGCGTACCGCAATCCCGGCAGAAGCCGCGCTCGATATTGACCGAAGACTGGAAATAGGTGGGTTCGCCGCGCGTCCACTCCATGCCTTCTTCCGGCGTCGTCACCAGCGCAGAAAAGAAGCCGCCGAACTGCTTCTGGCACATGCGGCAATGGCAGATGGACGGGCGCCCGAGCTTGCCTGTGATGCGGAAGCGCACGGCGCCGCATTGGCAGCCGCCTGTTCTTGTCGTCTCGGTCATGGATGAGCTCCGGGTGGCCAGTGGGATGTATCGTGGTCGGGATGCTGGTGATTGCTCGCCGCGATCCTGTCCTCGCGATCGGTTGTTTCCGGTTCCGGTTCGACTGGCAAGCCGTCGATCGCATGAAACCAGACCATTTTGCTGTCGAGATTGGATTGCATGACGGGCTTTACAGCTTGCGGATCATCCAGCGAGCCGAGCGCGATGTTGATGGAGTCAGCATCGGGAATATCGTAGAAAAGCGGCGTGCCGCAGTCGCCGCAAAAGCCGCGCCGCACGAGACCGGAGGAATGGAACCATTTCGGCTCGCCGCGCGTCAGCTCGAAATCGACCCGCATCACCCCTGCAAGCGGCAGGAAATAATTGCCGGCGGCCTTCTGGCACATGCGGCAGTGGCAGATATGCGGATAGTTGAGTTCGCCACTCACCCGGTAACGAACCGCGCCGCACTGGCATCCGCCGGTCAGTCCCATCTTTGTCGTCAAGCGTGATCCTCCGACGGCCAGACCGGCGTATCATGGTCTGGATGCTGATAAGAGACGATCTCGTGGAGGAAGGAGCCCGCGGCGAGATCCGCCTCGGTCCGTTCTCCCGGCAGTTTGTGCAGATGGTCGACGAAGCTGATCTTGCCTTCCACGCCCCACTGAATGGTCGGCGGCAGCAGCGACGGATCGTCGAACGCGCCGGCGGCAACCGCCATCCCGTCCGGAGCTTCATATGTCAGAGGCGTGCCGCAATCGCCGCAGAAGCCGCGGCTGACGAAATTCGAGGAGCGGAAGGTCTTGCGCTGCCCCCTGGTCCATTCGAATTCCATTCCGCGCACGGAAACCAGCGGCGCGTAGTAGGCGCCGAACGCCTTCTGGCACATGCGGCAATGACAGATCGAGGAATCCTGCGGCGTCCCCCGCGCCCGGAACCGAACGGCTCCGCATTGGCATCCGCCGGTGTAGGTGTCGGTCATGGCAGATCCTTTCCGATAGAGCGGATGATGTGGCTGCACACGTTATCGATATCCTTGAGAATATCGTCATTCCAGAAACGTTGGACAGTCCAGCCGTCGGACTGGAGGCGTCGGGTCCGCGTATCGTCGTAGGAGATGTTCTGCGTAAGTCCGTGCTGCGAACCATCTATCTCGACAATCAGGCGATGGGTGGGACACGCGAAATCGACGATGTAGCCGGCAATCGGCATCTGCCGGCGAAAACCAAGCCCCATCAGACGGTGGGCGCGAAGCTCGTTCCAGAGCTTCAGTTCAGCATCGGTCATAGCCTTGCGCATGCGTCGGGCGTTCGCCCGCCGTTGTGGCGGAACTCGTGCATGCGACATGTCCTGCTTCCCGCTCTGAAACGTCGGGGCTACACCCCCCTCTGCCCTGCCGGGCATCTCCCCCACAAGGGGGGAGATCGACAAGACGCGCCGGCCTCGCCAAATTTTGATCGTGTGCCAAGTGGCTTCGGCCATTTGTGATCTTTGATCAGGGCGAGCGGGCGCCCCCAGCCAATCTCCCCCCTTGTGGGGGAGATGCCCGGCAGGGCAGAGGGGGGTATGTGTCGCCGCCCAACCCATCCTACCGCTTTACCTCCCACGTCGTCACGCGTTCACCCGTTTCCGCATCCTTGCCGTCCTTGAGCTGGATGCCCTCGGCTGCAAGCGTATCGCGGATCTTGTCGGCCTCCGCGAAGTTCTTCGCCTTCAAGAGCTCCAGCCGCGCCTTGACCCGTGTATCGATTTCCGCGGCCACCGCCTCGTCGATCTCGGTCTTCTTCGGAAGCACGCCGAGCAGGGCCGCACTTGCGGCGAAGACGGCAGGGTCTCCAGATTGGGCGAGCGCATGCAGCGCCTGTACTGCCGCGACCGTATTGAGATCGTCGGCGAGCGCATTCAAGACGGTCTCATCCGGCTTGGCATCCCCGGGTTCGGCCGCCGGCCATTTGGCAAGCAGGCGCTCGGCTTCCTCCAGCCGCTTGACCGAGAAGTCGATTGGCTCGCGGTAATGCGTCATCAGCATCGCAAGACGCAGCACTTCGCCCGGCCACTGGCGGCCGGCGAATGTCTCCGTGTGCAGCAGCTCGTAGATGGTGACGAAATTGCCTTCTGACTTCGACATCTTGCGGCCTTCGACCTGCAGGAAGCCGTTATGCATCCAGACATTCGCCATCACGGTTGTCCCGTGGGCGCAACGCGACTGCGCGATCTCGTTTTCATGATGCGGGAAGATCAGGTCCAGCCCGCCGCCATGAATATCGAAGACGTCGCCGAGATAGCGCCCGCTCATGGCCGAGCACTCGATATGCCAGCCGGGACGACCGCGGCCCCACGGACTTTCCCAGCCGGGCTCGTTGTCGTCGGAGAGTTTCCAGAGCACGAAGTCGCCGGGGCTCTTCTTGTGCGCGTCGACGGCGACGCGGGCGCCCGCCTGCTGCTCATCGAGATTGCGCTTCGAAAGCTGGCCGTAATCGGCCATCGACTTGGTGTCGAACAGTACCTCGCCTGATGCCTGATAGGCGTGGCCGCGGGCAATCAGTCGTTCGATGATCTCGATCATCTCAGCGATATTGTCGGTGGCGCGCGGCTGGACCGTCGGCTCGAGCGAGCCAAGTGCCAGGGCATCGTCAAGAAACTGCTTCTCGGTCTTTTCCGTGACCGCCCGGATCGCCGCATTCAGCGACAGGCCCGGATAGTCGCGCAGCGCCCGTGCGTTGATCTTGTCATCGACATCAGTGATGTTGCGGGCATAAGTGACGTGGCTTTCGCCATAGACATGGCGCAACAGGCGGAACAGCACGTCGAAGACGATGACCGGTCGCGCATTGCCGATATGGGCGTAATCATAGACCGTCGGACCGCACACATACATGCGGACGTTTTCGGCATCGATCGGCTTGAAGACCGATTTCTCCCGCGTCAGCGTATTGTACAGCTTCAGTTCCGGCGTGCCGCCCATTTCACTCTCCTAAAATGCATATGCAGAAAAATACCACCACCGGCAGGCCGGGGCGTTTCGCATCTTGGACATTTGGGAGACGAAAACGGCCAGGCCAGCTTTGGGCTAGCGAATAATCTTCCGGCAAATAATGCAGGTAACCGTTTTCATGACGCGTTTTATGGCGCGGGATCGGAGTTTGGTCAAGGGAGTTGCTGAGCCATTTCCCACGTTCCCGTCTTTGAGGCGGAAGCGTCGTGTCGTGGGGGCTGCCTATCCCGGCAGTTGGTAATCCACCAGGTTGTTCTCGCGCACGATGAACAGCTTGCCGGTCTCGGTCACACCGGGACCGAGCAGGGGAAGGATCGCTTTCGCCACTTCGGAAGGATGCGGCAGGCTCATCGGGTCTTCGCCAGGAACGGCCTGCGCGCGCATGGCGGTGCGCGTGGCGCCAGGATCGACGCTGGTGATGCGCAGCGGCGTCGATTGCGTCTCGCCTGCCCAGGTGCGGGCAAGCGCCTCGACAGCCGCCTTGGAGGCCGAATAGGCGCTCCAGAAGGGCCGGCATTTGTGGGCGGCGCCCGAGGACATGATGACGGCGCGGCCGGCATCCGAGCGGGTCAGCAGCGGATCGACCGAGCGGATGAGACGCCAGGTGGCATTCACGTTGATGTTCATCACCTTCTCGAAGACCTTCGCCTCGATATGGCCGATCGGCGAGATGACGCCGAGCACGCCAGCATTGGCGACGAGAATATCGAGCTTGCCCCAGCGCTCGAAGATCGAGCCGCCGAGCCGATCGATCGCTTCCATGTCGGCGAGATCGAAGGGAACCAGCGTCGCGGAGCCGCCCGCGGCCTTGATGGCATCGTCGAGATCTTCCAGGCCACCAACGGTGCGGGCGCAGGCAATCACATGCGCGCCGGCCTTGGCGAGTTCGAGAGCGGTGAAATATCCGATGCCGCGCGATGCGCCTGTTACCAGTGCGATCCTGCCTTCAAGATTGATGTTCATCTGCCCCGGTCCCGGATGTGCTTGAAAAGGTAAGGGGCGCAATAGGCGCCCCGGACAGGAAAGTCAAAGCGGAAGCGGCTCAGCCGTTGCTGGCAAGCATGGAAATCTTGTTGCCCATCGACTCGCCGTTCTTGTCGAGCAGACGGGTCGGATAGTCACCGGTGAAGTAGTGGTCGGTGAACTGCGGGCGAGCATTGTTGCGGTCTTCGCCGCCGACGGCGCGATAGAGGCCGTTGATCGACAGGAAGGCCAGCGAATCCGCGCCGATATACTTGGCCATGGCTTCGACATCGGCATACTGGTTTGCCAAGAGCTTGTCGGCATCAGGCGTATCGATGCCGTAGAAATCCGGGAAGAAGATCATCGGGCTGGCGACGCGGATATGCACTTCCTTGGCGCCGGCTTCACGGATCATCTGTACGATCTTCAGCGAGGTCGTGCCGCGCACGATGGAATCATCGACAAGCACCACGCGCTTGCCCTCGATCATCGCCCGGTTGGCAGAATGCTTCAGCTTGACGCCAAAGGCGCGGATCTGCTGCGTCGGTTCGATGAAGGTACGGCCGACATAGTGGTTGCGGATGATGCCATATTCGAAGGGAATGCCGCTTGCCTGCGCATAGCCGAGCGCCGCAGGCGTGCCGCCATCGGGAACAGGGACAATCACGTCGGCATCGACAGGCGATTCCTTGGCGAGGTTCATGCCCATGTTCTTGCGCGTCGTATAGACGTTGCGGCCGCCGACGATCGAATCCGGACGGGCGAAATAGACATATTCGAACAGGCAGAGGCGTTCCGGCTGCGGCTTGCTGGGCTTGCGCGCATCGATGCTGATCGAACCGTCGGGCTGGATTTCGCAGATTACGACTTCGCCATTCTCCACGTCGCGGATGAACTTGGCGCCGATAATGTCGAGAGCGCAGGTTTCCGAGCAGAAGATCGGTTTGCCATCGAGTTCGCCCATGACCAGCGGGCGGATGCCGGTGGGGTCGCGCGCGGCAATCAGCTTCGTGCGCGTCATGGCGAGCATCGAATAGCCGCCTTCCATCTGGCGGATGGCATCGATGAAGCGATCGGTTGTAGAGGTGTGGCGGGAGCGGGCGATGAGATGGAGGACGACTTCGGTATCGGATGTCGACTGACAGATCGCGCCGGTTGCGATGATCTGGCGGCGCAGCGTCAGGCCGTTGGTGAAATTGCCGTTATGGGCAATGGCGATACCGCCTTCTTCCAACTCGGCAAAGAGCGGCTGCACGTTGCGCATCGCCACTTCGCCTGTTGTCGAATAGCGCGTATGACCGATCGACATGCTGCCGGGCAGGCGGGCGAGCGTCATCGGGTTGGTATAATGGTCGCCGACCAGGCCCATATGGCGTTCCTGATGGAAGCGCTTGCCGTCGAAGGAGACGATACCGGCCGCTTCCTGCCCGCGATGCTGAAGCGCATGCAAGCCAAGCGCCGTCAGCGCTGCCGCATCGGGATGTCCCAGAATTCCGAAAACGCCGCATTCCTCATGCAGCGTATCTCCGTCGAGCGGATCGTCAATCGGGAAGGAATGGGACTGGTTCATTTCTGCGGGCCTCTGCTCTCACAAGAATGGATCGGCTTTTCCAGTAGCATGATACCGGAAAAAATGCTGCTTTCCGATAAGTTCATGCTGAATAACACCTGCCTCAAAGCCCGTTCACCGGCTCTGAAACGGCTGAGGCCCGGCAGAGCGAAATGCCCGGCCGGACCTTTGATCTTACGTCCCGCTCAAATGGCAATTGCCAGGCCGCGGGTCAAGCTAGTGAACACTGCGTCAATTCGATGGCTGCTGTGCGCCATTGTTAGGCGCGGGTGCTGCGTCTTCTGCCGGAGCCTGATCGTTGGCCGGCGCATTTTCTTCCGTCGTGCGCGCGCCACCAAGCTTCTCGGTGATGCTCTTCTGGATCATCTGCGCGAATTCATCCGGCAGGACAGCCTGCAGGCGAACGACGAGAGAATCCAGGAACGGCTTCGATTTGGCATTGTTGACCCAGGACGGGCGATGATCGGCATCGACCAGCCAGTTCCAGAAGGCAACGGCGACGACGAGCAGAAGTATGCCGCGCGCAGCACCGAAGAGGAAGCCCAAAGTGCGGTCGAGTGCGCCGATGCGGCTGTCGATGATGAAATCGGCGACCTTCATGGTGATAAAGGAGATGACGATCAGCGCGATGAGGAAGACGACGGCGGCCGAACCAACGATCGCGATGCGGTCATCATCCGTGTATCGCTTCGCATAAGGCACGAGATAGGGGTAGAGGTAGTAGGCAGCGGCAGCTGAGCCGCCCCAGCTCGCGATCGAAAGGACTTCGCGCGAAAAGCCGCGGACCATTGCCAGAACGGCGGAGAAGAGCACGACGCCGATGACAATACCGTCGAAAATCGTAATGGGCATATAAATTCCACTCCAGACTGCCGCCTTGCGGGCCGCGTCGCGCCTTGTTTGGCAGATCCTATAGCATCCCCGCTATTGGTGATGAAGGATCAAACGTCTTCTTCCACACGCTGCAACGCCCCTTTTGAGCCGGCAATGCGCGCGACCAGATCCGGCAGGCTCTCGATCTCGCTCCAGCGGCCGTTACCCTTCGGCAGGTCGACGGAACCGGACGGTAGCAGAGCCGCCGAAAACCCCAGCTTTTCGGCTTCTTTAAGGCGCTGGGCGGTTTGCGCAACAGGCCGGACAGCGCCCGACAGGCTGACTTCGCCGAAATAGACGCAATCGGCCGGAAGGGCAATACCGGCAAGCGAGGAAACCAGGGCCGATGCGACGGCCAGATCGGCCGCCGGTTCGGAGATGCGAAAGCCGCCGGCAATGTTGAGATAGACGTCATGCTGGCCGAGCCGCACGCCGCAATGGGCCTCCAGAACCGCAAGGATCATCGACAGGCGGGCCGAGTCCCAGCCGACGACGGCGCGCCGTGGCGTACCAAGCGATGTCGGCGCCACCAGCGCCTGCACTTCGACGAGCACGGGCCGCGTACCTTCCATGCCGGCAAAGACCGCTGCACCCGGCGATTTCTCGTTGCGCTCACCAAGGAAGAGTTCCGAGGGGTTGGCGACTTCGCGAAGACCTTTGTCCGACATTTCGAAGACGCCGATTTCATCGGTCGGCCCGAAGCGGTTCTTGACCGTGCGCAGGATGCGATAGTGATGTCCGCGGTCGCCTTCGAAATAAAGCACGGCATCGACCATATGCTCGACCACGCGCGGGCCGGCGATTTGGCCATCCTTGGTCACATGGCCGACGAGCACCATGGCTGCACCCGTCTGTTTGGCGAAGCGGATCATCGACTGCACGCCGGTGCGCACCTGCGTCACCGTACCCGGTGCGGATTCGGCAAGCTCGCTCCAGAGTGTCTGGATGGAATCGATGATGACGAGATCGGGGCGTTTTCCTTCAGCGAGCGTCGCAAGAATGTCCTCGACATTGGTTTCCGCCGCCAGCAGCACATCCGTATCGGCGGCATGGAGCCGCTGCGCGCGCAACCGCACCTGCGCCACAGCCTCTTCGCCCGACACATAGATGATCCGGTGCCCGCGCCGCGAAAGCGCCGCTGCCCCCTGCATCAGCAGGGTCGACTTGCCGATGCCGGGATCGCCGCCAACGAGCACGGCCGAGCCGCGCACGAAGCCACCACCGGTCACGCGGTCGAGTTCGGAAATGCCGGTATGGATGCGCGGCGCTTCCTCGATCTCGCCGGAGAGCGCCGTCAGGGCAACTGGTCGGCCCTTCTTCGGCGTCTTGGCAGGCCCCCCGCCGATGCCGCCCATCGGATCTTCCTCGACGATGGTGTTCCACTCGCCGCAATTTTCGCATTTGCCGGCCCAGCGATTATGCACCGCGCCACAGCTCTGGCAGATGAATTGTGTTCTGGCCTTGGCCATCAATGACTGCTTTCGGGTAAGGGGCGCGGCAAGCGCCCGAATCGGACTTTTGCCCTAGATAATGGCTTCCAGCACCGATCAAAACTAATGATTTTCCCATCAGCGACCGAGGTGGCAGCATTGCCAGCCTGTCACGAGGTGCATCATGCTCGATTATTCGCTCGCTCACTGGATCGGTTTCTTTACCGCGGCAGTTCTTTTGAACATCTCGCCCGGTCCTGACATGGCCTTCATCCTCGGCCACACGATGAAGAGCGGTACGCGGGCCGGCTTCTCGGCCGTCTTCGGCATCTGGACCGGCGCCTGCATCCATGTGCTTCTCGCCGCCTTCGGCCTGTCGGCGATCCTTGCCGCCTCGGCAATCGCCTTCTCCACCGTCAAATGGGTGGGTGCGATCTATCTCGTCTGGCTCGGCATCCAGGCGCTGCGCTCGAAAGGCGAGGGCGGCTTCGTGCGCGCGACAGGCGAAACGCTCGGCTGGCGGCGGATCTATCGACAGGGCGTATTGGTCTCGCTGCTCAATCCGAAGGTAGCGATCTTCTTCCTCGCCTTCCTGCCGCAATTCGTCGTCGAGGGCGCAGGTCCTGCATGGCTGCAGCTTGCCGTTCACGGCGGCCTGATCATCGTCGTCGCAGTCTTCATCGAACCGCCGCTGATCCTGGCCGGAGGCCGCCTTGCCGATCTCTTCAAGAACAATACGAAAATCGGCCTGTGGCTCGACCGTGGCCTTGGCGCGCTCTTCGTGGCGCTTGGTGTCCGCCTCGCTCTCACGACACGCTAGAGACTATTCCTCGTCCATTTCGTACTTGCGCTCGTGGCGCAGGCCGATGCTGGTCAGCATCTCATAGCCGATCGTACCCGCCGCCTTCGCCGCATCGTCGACGAGGACGTTCTTGCCGAAGAGTTCGATATAGTCGCCGGCACGCACCGCGCCCTCCGGCAGATCGGTCACGTCGAAGATCGTCTGGTCCATGGTGATACGACCGGCAACCGGCACTTTCTGGCCGGCAACGAAACCCTGTCCACCCTGCGGCACGACCTCGCGCAGCGGCACGCCGCCACTCGACTGGCTGCGCATATAGCCATCGGCATAACCGGCCGAGACGATCGCCAGCCGGCTATCGCGCGTCAGTTGCAGCGCCCGTCCATAGCTGACGGATTCGCCGGCCTTGACCGTGCGGATCTGGATGACGCGCGCCTCGGCAGTTGCCACCGGACGCATCGGGTTTGCGATACCATTGACGGCCTGTCCGCCATAGAGCGCGATGCCCGGCCGGGTGAGATCGAAGTGATAATTATCCCCCAGGAAGATACCGCCGGAGGCCGCAAGGCTTGAATCGATACCTTCATAGGCGGCGCTAACCGTGCGGAATGATTCAAGCTGCTGCTTGTTCATGTCAGAGGAATGATCGTCGCCGCAGGCAAGATGGCTCATGACGAGAACGGGAGCGAAACTCGCCGGCCGCGACACGTCGTTGGCGAGCGCAATCGCCTCGTCCACCGTCAGGCCGAGCCTGTTGAAGCCGGTATCGACATGCAGCGCACACGGATAGTCGCCATAATCGGCAAGCACCGCCATCCAGAAGGCAAGCTGCTCTTCCGAGGAGATGATCGGCACAAGATCGTTTTCGAAGAAGCGCCGCTCGGTCCCGGGCCAGATGCCCGCCAGCACGAAGATGCGTGCCTCCGGCGCAAACATGCGCAGGGTGACACCTTCATCGACGGTCGCGACGAAGAAATCCCGCGCCCCGGCAAGATAGAGCGCTTCGCCGGCATCCTCGATCCCCATCCCGTAGGCATCCGCCTTGACGACAGCGGCCGCGCGCGCCTTTCCGGAGCGGCGCGCCATATCCCGCCAGTTGTCGGCCAGCGCCGTCAGATCGACGGTCAGCCGCAAGCCGGCGGAAGCGAAAAGGTCGTCGTCTTCGAAGGGAATGGAAAAATCTGTCATGAATCGCCGCGCTGAAAGGGAAAGGAAAATCGCTGCAAACACTCTAAAGAGCATTGTGGCAAAGAGAAAGCACAGGGGGCGACATACCAGCCTTTCCCACATGCGATCACTTTTGTTCAAGACGGACGGTTGGCGGCGCGCTAATCTGGCGGGATGCAGAACGTTTCGCAGAAAGAGGCGGCAGACGCCATGCCGCTCGCCAAGGTGGAATCGGCCCGCTTCTGGCGGGACGGCCGCTTCCGCGACATGGAGTGCCTGAGTGCGAGCTTCCTGACACATGAATATGCCCCGCATGCCCACGACACTTTCAGCATCGGCGCGATCGAAAGCGGCAGCCAGATCGCCACGCTGCGCGGCAGGCGGGAAGAGACCGGTCCGGGCGACCTCTATCTGATCGATCCGGGTGTCGTGCACGATGGCACTCCCGGCGGCGAGGGGTATCGCTATCGGATGATCTACCCTGATACGAAGCTCTTCATCGACATACTGGAGGATGTCACCGGCAAGGCCTTCAACGCGACACCGTCCTTTGCGGGAGCGCTGCCGCGCGATCCGCAACTTGCCAAAGCTTTCCACGCTGCCCACCGCACGCTTGAAAGTGGAGCGGGCGCGCTGGAATCCGATGAAAGCATGTTCTCGGTGCTGGCTGCGATCTTCGCCCGCTATGGCAGCACGATCGTCCTGCCCATCGACACAAAGGAGCGCAGCGCTGTCGCCCGCGCCCGCGATTACCTCATCGAGAATTTCGACAGCGATGTCGGCCTCGAGGAACTGGCCAAGGTGGCAGGGCTAAGCCGCGCCCATCTGATCCGTGCCTTCCGCAGGGAATATTATATCACTCCGCATGCCTTCCTGACCGATCGGCGCGTGCTCGTCGCCCGTCGGTTGCTGAGGGAGGGCCGCATGCCGGCCGATGTCGCCGTTGAATGCGGCTTTGCCGATCAGGCGCATTTCACCCGCCACTTCAAATCGCGCACCGGCGTCACCCCCGGCCAGTTCCGCGTCGGTTAGAGCCTTTCCTGGCCAGCTTGCAGCATTCTGTTGGCTGAAACGGGCCGCCTGATCGACCGGCCGGCTTGGCCGTAGATCTGGGCTACGACACGCGCCGGTCGGTCGACCATCCGACTCCGTTTGAGCCAACAGAATGCTGCAAGCTGGCCAGGAAAGGCTCTAAATCACTTTCGTTCAATACAGACTTCCATCGTTCGGCTACCTCTCCGCCATCTTGATGCGGAGATTTCCAATGTTGCAGCGAAGCCGGCCAGCCGGCGAATTTCTTGCCGGAACGCGAGCCATTTTCCCATTGATCGTCGCGGTCCTGCCGATCGGCCTCGTCTTCGGCGCAGTCTCGGCCACCAAGGGCCTCTCGGCCCTGGAAACGACGTTGATGAGCGCGCTCGTCTTTGCCGGCGGCTCGCAATTCGTGGCGATGGATATCTGGACACATCCGGCAAGCTGGATTGGTGTCGGTTTCGCGGCCTTGCTGGTCAATATCCGCCACGTACTGATGAGCGCTTCGATCGGTACGAAGATGCAGTCCTTCTCCGGCATCAGGCGTTATATCGCCATGCTCTTCCTGGCCGATGAGCTCTGGGCCATGGCGGAATTCCGCGCCGGCAGCACGCGTCTGACCCCGGCCTGGTATGGAGGCATCGTCATGCCCTTCTACCTCACCTGGGTCGGCTCATCGCTTGCAGGTGCGCTGCTCGGCGCCTTTCTCGGCGATCCCGCCGTCATCGGGCTCGACTTCGCCTTTCCGGCCGTCTTCATCGTGCTGGTGATAGGCTTCTGGAAGGGACCGGAAACCGGCGCGGTGCTTGCCGCAAGCGGAATCGCGGCCGTTGCGGTCCACCAATTTGTGCCAGGTGTCTGGTACATCGCAGCCGGCGCGCTGGCAGGGCTGGCAATGGCTCTCTGGAGAGGCAGGATGCGGGAGCAGGCGGCATGACGCTCGATCTCAGTACACTGCTCGCCATTCTCGCCATGGCTGCCGCGACGATCTTCACCCGTGTCAGCGGCCTCGTGCTGATCCGCTATGTGGAAATTGACGAGAACAGGAGAACGGCAATCGAAGCCATCCCACCGGCCGTGCTGATGGCTGTCATTGCCCCGACCGCCTTCGCGACCGGCTGGGCGGAGACGCTGGCATGTGTGGTCACCGCAATCGCCGCCACCCGTTTGCCGATGCTGGCAAGCGTTGTTGTCGGCGTTGCAACAGTGGCTTTACTGCGGACGGCAGGACTCTAGGAGAAGTTGACGCGGAAAACCCGCGTCAATGCTCCTCATACTGCGTGAAGGACGGATCGGCGAGATCCGCGAAGCGCGTGAATTCCGACTGGAAGGCAAGCTTCACCGTACCGGTCGGCCCGTGACGCTGCTTGGCGATGATGACGTCGGCCGTGCCCTTCACCTTGTCGAACAGCGCTTCCCATTCCGGATATTTCGGATCGTGGATATCGCGCGGTTCCATGTTCTTGACGTAATATTCCTCGCGGAACACGAAGAGCACGACGTCGGCGTCCTGCTCGATCGAGCCGGATTCGCGAAGGTCGGAAAGCTGTGGGCGCTTGTCTTCACGGCTTTCGACGGCACGCGAGAGCTGGGACAGCGCGATGATCGGCACGTTCAGTTCCTTGCCGAGCGCCTTGAGGCCCGTGGTGATCTGAGTGATTTCCTGAACGCGGTTTTCGTTGGATTTACCGGAGCCGGTCATCAGCTGCACGTAGTCGACGACGAGCACGTCGAGACCGCGCTGGCGCTTGAGGCGGCGGGCCCGCGCCGAAAGCTGGGCGATCGAGATACCACCGGTCTGGTCGATGAAGAGCGGCACCTTTTGCATCATCATCGAGCAGGCGACGAGCTTTTCGAAATCGGCGTCGTTGATGTCGCCGCGGCGGATCTTCGAGGAGGAGACTTCCGTCTGCTCGGAGATGATACGCGTGGCGAGCTGTTCGGACGACATTTCGAGCGAGTAGAAACCGACGACGCCACCGTTCTTCGCCTTCATGCTGCCATCGGACTGCACTTCGCCTTCGTAGGCGGCCGCAATGTTATAGGCGATGTTGGTGGCAAGCGAGGTCTTGCCCATACCGGGACGTCCTGCGAGCACGATCAAGTCCGACCGCTGCAAGCCGCCCATCTTCGAATCGAGCGAATGGATGCCGGTGGAAATGCCGGAGAGGCCGCCGTCGCGTTCCTTGGCAACGGCCGCCATGTCGATGGCGAGCGCTACGGCATCGTTGAAGGCCTGGAAGCCGCCATCGTAGCGGCCGTTTTCGGCAAGCTCGAAAAGACGGCGTTCGGTATCCTCGATCTGCGCTTGCGGCGGCATGTCGAGCGGCGCGTCATAAGCGATATTGACGACATCCTCGCCAATGGTGATCAGCGCGCGGCGGATCGCCAGGTCATAGATCGCCCTGCCATAGTCCTCGGCATTGATGATCGTCACGGCGCCGGTGACGAGGCTGGCGAGATATTGAGAAACGGTGATGTCGCCGACCTTTTCGTCAGCCGGCAGGAAGGTCTTGACGGTGACCGGGTTGGCTATCTTGCCCATGCGGATGATGTCGCCGGCGACTTCGAAGATCTTCCGGTGCAGCGGCTCGTAAAGATGCGTGGGCTTGAGGAAGTCCGAGACGCGGTAATAGGCGTCGTTGTTCATCAGGATGGCGCCGAGCAGCGCCTGTTCGGCCTCGATGTTGTTCGGCGCTTCGCGATAGTGCTGCTCTGCAGGAGCAACGGCGGCAATCTTTCGTGCAGCTTCGTTCATCGTCATCCGTACTGTCTTTTTCCAAAACTCGGATTTGCAGGGCGGGCCGCATAAAATCAAGTCTCGCGCAGCAACTGCTTTCAAGCGGTCGTTAAATCGGCAGTGCTGTGCACGTTCTTCGACTTCTCCACAGTCGGCGGAGCCGCTGAGGAGAAATATCCTGACTGTCACTTGCGGGACACGCCACCCGCGGCGACTCACTTCGTCATTCCAGCATCCCGTTAATTTAGCGCCCCTGATTGGAGGGCGCAGCAAAAAAGCCCAGCATTCTTCTGATGACCCACATCTAAGTAACAAAAAAAGCCCGGCGCGAGCCGGGCTTTCCGTCCTGTCTGGAGACAGAAATTATGCTTCGTCTTCGTCGAGGCCGTCGGCTTCCGGATCGAAGAAGTCTTCCGGACGCAGCGCATCTTCGTCAATGCCATAGATGGCATCAACAGAGGTGAGCTCTTCGCCCTTGGACTGACGCTCGGCTTCTTCGGTGGAGCGGGCAACGTTCAGCTCAACATTGATTTCAACTTCGGCATGAAGCTGAAGCTCGACCTTGTGCAGGCCGATCGCCTTGATCGGCGTGTTGAGGTGAACCTGGTTGCGGGCGATGTTGAAGCCTTCGGCGGCCAGGATGTCGACGACGTCACGGGCAGCGACGGAGCCGTAGAGCTGGCCGGTTTCGCCGGCGGAGCGGACGACGATGAAGGACTTGCCGTCGAGAACGTCGGCGACCTTCTGGGCTTCGGACTTGCGCTCGAGATTACGGGCTTCGAGCGTTGCGCGCTCGGATTCGAAACGGGCCTTGTTGGCAGCGTTGGCGCGCAGTGCCTTGCCGAGCGGCAGGAGGTAGTTGCGTGCGAAGCCGTCGCGAACCTTTACGGTTTCGCCCATCTGGCCGAGCTTGGAGATGCGTTCGAGGAGGATGACGTCCATGGTGTTTTCCTTTCTTGTTCTCAGATTTCGCTATCGGGTTGTTTGGGGGCATCAGCATCCTTGGTCGGGGTCAGGGCGATCGCCTTGCGGGTATCGGCGAGACCAAGCACGAGGATGAAAAGGGCTGGCAGCATCATCGTGGATGCCAGGTAGCAGAGGATGAGGGCCGGCAAGCGCCAGTCCTTGCCGCGCGTGCGGAAATGCAGCGCGGCGAAGCCGGACATCAGGAAGCCGGCGCCGAAGGCTCCGACGACCGTGGCGCCGATCATCGCCGGAATGCCGCCCATGAAGGTGGCGGCAAGACCGGCGAGGAAGATGAAGATCGAATTGCGGTTCATGCGCAGCGACGAGGGGATATCCTCGCGCGGGCGCAGGCTTTTACCGGAAGCGGCAACGATGCGCGTCGCGATGTAGTAGGCGGCAAACAGCATTACCACCCAGATGCCGCCCTGCAGGGCCGGCAGCATCAGGACGACGAGCGACTTCGTCTGCGCGGTCGCGACCGGATCCGGAACGAATGTCGGCTGCTGCTCCTGCAGCGAGGCCATCAGCATATCGACCATCTGGTCGGTGATCTCAGGCCCGTAGCCGATCATGATGCCGGTCACGATGACGGCGAAGGTGACGAGACCGCACAGATGCAGCAGGATATCGGAAAGCGGATACCAGGCGAGCAGATTGTCGGGGCCGCCGAGTTCGGAGGCCGGGCGCGCAAGGTTCGCAAGGTGGCTCAGCCAGCCGGCCGGCAGCAGTGTCACCAGCGTCATGACGAGCGCGAAGGAGGGCGAAATGGCAATCGCGCCGAGCACGGCAGCGGTGACGACAGCGGAAATGGCGGCGAGATTGCCCCAGCCGAGGCCGACGAGCAGGATCGGAAGTGCGGAAGCGGCGTAAAGCACGGCACTGAACGACGGCTGCATGCTCGCGCCAAGCACAAGCAAGGCGGCGGTCAATCCGGCGAGTGCGCCGATCGCAAGCGTTTTCGGGTTCAGTTTCGTCACTTCGCTGTCCTGCTTCATCAAGCAGTTAGAGGATTTCCCTGAATCGATCCGGGAGATGCCTCAACATGGGTTTTAAGGTTCCGATCCACGCCCATCGCGGAAGGGAGGAAGCCCCGGATCCGAAGAACCGGGGCTTCGAAAGTCAATTAGGCGACGACGTACGGCAGCAGGCCGAGGAAGCGGGCGCGCTTGATCGCCTGGGCGAGTTCGCGCTGCTTCTTCTGGGAAACGGCCGTGATGCGGGACGGAACGATCTTGCCGCGTTCGGAAATGTAGCGCTGCAGGAGACGGACGTCCTTGTAGTCGATGCGCGGAGCGTTTGCACCGGAGAACGGGCAGGTCTTGCGACGACGATGGAACGGACGACGGACCGGAGCGGAGGAAGATTCAGACATTCTTATTTCTCCTTATGCACGGTCTTCGCGGGGAGCGCGATCAGGACGCGGGCCACGCTGGAAGTCGCCGTCACGGCGCGGCGGACGATCGCCAAATTCGCGGCGCGGGCCACGGTCGCCGCCTTCACGCGGGCCACGGTCGTCGCGGTCGCGCTTCTGCATCATGGCAGACGGGCCGTCTTCGTGCTTTTCGACAGCGATGGTCATGTAGCGAAGAACGTCTTCGCTGATGCGCATCTGGCGTTCCATTTCCTGGATCGCAGCTGCTGGTGCATCAATGTCCATCAGGGCGTAGTGAGCCTTGCGGTTCTTCTTGATGCGGTAGGTGAGGGACTTGAGGCCCCAGTTTTCGATACGCCCGACTTTACCGCCGTTAGCTTCGATAACACCCTTGTACTGTTCTACGAGGGCATCGACCTGCTGCGACGTGATATCCTGTCGGGCAAGGAATACATGTTCATAAAGAGCCATGACAGCTTTGCCTTTCTTGCGTTGATCAGAACCCGGCATTCGGCGGCTAAGCCTCAACGACTGCTCCTGAGAGGCGCCTGGCGCCAAGCAAGAAAAGCGTTTCCGAGACGGTCGAGAGCGGAGACACGGGAGGCTGGAACGCTTCCGTTCCGGACGGCTCGCATGAAGCAAACCGGCCCTCCGTTCAGCCACCAGCCAAAAGACCGGGTTAACGAACAGGCGCGCTTATACGGATTTTTGCGCGAAAGGCAAGGGTTCTTCACCAACTAGACTTCACTGGCCGCAGCGGCAAGGCGAGTTTCAATGTCTGCCACTATCCAGTGGTCAACTGGGGATAGTCTGCTTGTCTCGTAGAGCCTTCTCGCAATTTCCAAAGCCGTCTGAAAATGCTTGGTCGCCTGGGGAGGGTTGATTTCCGCTATCTTGATATGACTTACAATTAAATCGCGCTGCAGCTGAACACTGCTGGGATCGCGTGCAGCAAGCGTTTTGCGAATGTCGAGTCCCAACAGATACGCTTCGAGCGCGCCTGCCATATCCCGCTCAGCTTTGCGGATGTCGCCGATCTTGTTGTGGCTGACGGAGAGGTCGCGCTGCCATTCGACGTTGCGAGGATCGCGTGTGGTAAGTGTTTGAGCGATGTCGAAGCCAGCCTTATGAGCTTCGAGGGCGCCTGCCGTGTCTCCTCCGGCTTGGTGCATGTCGCCGATCTTTTCATAGCTGACGGAGAGGTCACGTTGCCATTCGACGTTGTAAGGATCGCGTTCGGCGAGTGTTTTGCGGATGTCAAGGCTAGCTTGATAGGCTTCGAGGGCGCCTGTTGTATTCTCCCCGGCTTTGCGCATGTCGCCGATCTTGTTGTGGC
>NZ_AJWE01000093.1:0-122806 GCF_000281145.1 Rhizobium sp. CF142
AAAGCTTCGCTTTCCCTTAGCGATCGGTAGCTCCTCGTTCGCTAAAGCTCACCATAACCTGAAGGCCGCAGGTTCAAATCCTGCCCCCGCAACCACTGAGACTTGAATATTTGACCATTCAAGTCGTTTAACAGAGAGCTCCTCCGCGTAAGCGTCGAGGAGCTTTTTTTGTTTCTGCGCAGTGTCCAGTTCGCCGGCGCGGAGCCGCTCCAGATAATCGTGCTGCTTCAGTGCCTCGAACTGCTTCTCCAGGATCGTTGCCGCTTCCATCGCAGCCAGGATCGAGGCGATGCGGCCATGGACTTCGAGCGATGCCGGCTGGTGGCCCGGGGTCTTGCCGATCACCACCTTCTGGATGAACTGACGCACGATATTGATGAACGGCTGCTTCGTTTCCGTGTCGGCGTGCTCGCGCATGTAATAGAAGGCCGAGTTGATGATCAGCTCGATAGCTTCAGGACTGACTTCCGCCTTCAGCTTCCTGATCTTCTCCCCGAAATCTTCCCCCGCCGGCGCCTGCTTCAGCCGGGTCTCGAGGCCGGCCCGGCGTTCCTCGAGCTGGTCGAGCATATCGTCGAGGGCGGCGAGGCGAGGGCGACCCTCGGCCGAACGGTCACTGATCTGCTGGATGATCTGGCGCTGTTCCTGTTCGGCGGCCTTCAATTCCCCGGAAATGCGCTGGCGCTCGTCCGGTTCCTTCTTCATCGAGGCCGCAAGGTTCTGGCGCGCCTGTCCGGCGACATCGTCGAACACACCCATGCCGAAGAATGCGGCGGGGAGGCAGGACAGCACCCGGTCCTCCAGTTTCTTGCGGAGAATGGTCTTCTGGTTGGAGCAGCAGGCGCCGTCGAGCCCGTCGATTGGCAGCTTGTTCTTGTGGTTGGAGCAGCCGTAGCGTTCCTTGGCCATGATGGCGTAGGATCCGCCGCACTCTGCGCATTCCAGCATCCCGCTCAGCAGGTAGCTCGGCCGGTGTGTCCTGTTCAGCCGATTGGTGGTCGTGCGGGAAAAGTTCTCGAGCGTCGCCACTTGCCGCTCCTTGACGCGCGCCCAGAGCTCATCGCTGATGATGCGCATGGACGGCACTTCCGTCACAACCCATTCGCTTTTGTCGTTGAGGCGGGCGGTGCGGCGTTCGGTCTCGGGGTTCTTGCGGTAATTCTGCTTGTTCCAGACGATCCGGCCGACATAGAGCTCGTTGTGAAGAATGCCGCTGCGGCGTTTGCCATCCCCGCGGATGGTGTCGTCACGCCAATAGTTCTCCTGTGGCGCCGGAACGCGGCGGTCATTGAGGCTCTGGGCGATAGCCGCCGGACTGACGCCATTTGCATATTGCTCGAAGATCCAGCGCACGATCTCTGCCTGGGCCGGTTCGATCTCGCGCAGGCCCTTGATGCGGTCGCCGTTGGCGTCGCGCTGCTGGCCCAGGCGGTAGCCATAAGAAAGACGGGTGGTTGCGATGCCCTTGCGCGCCGCTGTCTTCATGCCTTCTCTCGTGCGGTAACGGATCTGCTCGACAAGCTCATGGCTGAGCGTAGAGCGCATATGGAGCTCGATATGACTGATCTCCTGGCCGGCCTGAACTGTCCAGATCGCCGTGTCGTGGTAGTTGAGTTCCTTGAGGATTTTTGAGCTGTGCTCGACGTCGCGCGACAGTCGGTCGACTGTGACACAGAGCACGACATCGATCCGCTCGCGCTTTACATGCGCCAGTAGCTGCTGGATGCCGGGACGCGATGTGAAGGAGGTTCCGCTGATCGCGGAGTCTGCATAGGTCTCGACCAGCTTCCAGCCCCTGTCGGCGACAAACGTCTTGCCGAGTTCGACCTGGGTCTCGATCGATACCTCGTTCTGGCGGTCGGTCGAATAGCGCGCGTAAAACAGGACGGTCTTCGTCATTGTGGTCCTCAGTTAAAAAATCCTCGGAAGACATGGTAACCGGCGGCGGGAGACCTGTGAGCCCCCGCTGCGATGCCGGGCCGTCATGGCCGCTGGTCCACTGGGGTTGGCGGCAATTATTGCCGCCAATGAAGAGCTGTTCGTGAGCGCTGGCTAGTAGCCCATCGCGGTACGATAAGCCGAGGCCTCATCGGTGTTGCCGCCAATCCAGCCATGCCGCTGAAGCTTGAGCAGGCTGTCCACGACGCTGTCGCGCGCGCCGCACCACGTCCAGCCGGTATCGGCGGGGCGGATAATGAAGACTTCGGTGGAGGTCACCATGATCCGCGTTGCACCGGTCTCCGCCTTGACGGCTTCGCGAAACAGGCGGTCCCGTTCCCTGACTATGCGCTTCTCCTCCGCCGTACGATGGTCCGGCTTTTTGCGTGAGGGCGCTTTCGACGGGATCTGGGCTGCGGTGATGCGGTGGGTGACGACGAAGACGCCGTTCACCCGTTTGCGACGCTCCGGAGCTCTGTCGATGTCGATCATCACGCCATCATTGGCAGGGCCGCAAAACAGGTCCCCGCTGACGGCGACGCAGTGCGTGGTTAGGAAAACGATACAGGGGTGGCTCTTCTGAATGCCCGTGCGGCGCTTCAGATAGGCCGCAAGGGTCGGATAGCCGGCAACGTCGTGCCACTCGCCGACATAGCCCAGGGCCCGCATCGTCTCCTCGATGTCGGTATCCGACATATAGTTGATGATCGGAGAGCGCGAACGGTGCACCCAACCTGCACCGAAGCGAACAAGCCGGACCGCGTCTCGCACGCGCGAAAGCGGCTCGCCGGTAATCGAGGCAATCGCGCTCGGGGCAGCGTACGGGTAGGTCCTGGTGTCATTATCGACGTCGTGGAGGTGGTGGGTCTTGATCGCACCGAGTGCGGACGGGAGGTAGATGATGTTGGGCACGTTCGGATCCTTCGTATCCAGGGTGGAGTTGAAGGAATGCGCTCACCACTCTGGATCCCTCAGGCGTCCGTTCGCCCTCGATCCCATCTCTTTGTGCCTGTAAAGCCACCACACGGATAAGGTGACACAGGCTGGGCAATGCTCTGCAGGACGGTCCGCACCGGCCAGAGCCTCTGTAAAAAATCGGTACGCAACTCGATCATCGGTGTCACGAGCGCGCCAGGACTCCTCCCTTGCAAGATTGTCCCGGATAGCAAAAAGCCAATCAGAAAACCAGTTTCCGCCATGCAAGGGCTTCCGCTGGTGCGCATTCCGGCCGAGGCGTTCACCTCAGCCGCCGGCGACATTATCCATACCCTTTGGGAAATCAACGCGGCGGCCTGGAGGGAGCCAAGTTTATTTGAAAACCTGGCTGACCACGGCTTAATCAGATCGATAGCATTTTAGCTAATCGGATGGATGCTGATGAGCTGATCTTAGGCGATCTGTCCCCCCAGCACTCTGTAAATCCGATTCAGGAATCAAACGGCGTTTAACCGAGTAATGGGGGGAGAAGTCGTAAACGGTGCAAACGCCGTCAGGCGTTCCATCGGCAACGTGGGATAGCCAAGGCCGGAATCGGCAGGCAGGTAGAGCGGAACTGCTCAGTCGCCTTGATCGGCGCCATCAGGATAGAGCAGGTGGGGCTTGCGCCGGAACGGCCAGTCGCCATCCCGGTACTTCTCGACAAGCCCATCGAAGACGGTGTGGGATTCGTGCTCGTCGAAGCCCTGCTTGACCAGCATCCTGACCACCCGTCTTTTAAACTTTTCCAGCGTTTCCGTTGCTCCCTCGGCTGCCATGGCGGAGATCGCCATGAACAGTGCCGTCCGGGCAACGTCGTCGCGTCCGGGGCGTTTGGCCTGACGGTCGGCGTCGCGCAGCCTTTGCTGCCGTTCGCGCTGTTTGCGGTTGCGGATCTCCTCGGACTTCGCTGGCATACACTCTTCCCCGTTGGGTCTCTGCCTACGCATGTCAGACCGGCGCTCCACCGGCAACGCCGTTTGCAGGGAATCGGAAATCCCGGTTTATGAATCGTTTGTCCGCGGTTTTGAATCGAATGAGCGCAACTTGAGATGCATTGCGGGCACGTTGAGACAGGTCGAGGTGACTTGGCGAGGGGCAAACGGCGGCCATGAATCAAATGATCAGCGTTCGGAATCAAAAATCTCCAAGCCGGAATCAAATGAGCGAAATTTGTTTTAACGTGCGGACACGTTGCGATGACGCGTGCGTAACCTGACTGGACTTCTCAGCCGTCTCCGGCTGGGTGCTATCGCCTGCTGCGGGTCATGTCCGTCGTCTCGGCTACCGGCCACGGTTCATCCGGAGAGACGGTGTCCGTCTATCCTCCGTACCGGTGTGCCGCGGTTGTGACCGGGTTGGCGGATGACGGAGAACGGACGTTGCGCATGGGCGAGGTGGAGATAGCCATATTTACTTGGCGCTCCGTTTTTTGTCCCCGACACGTCTTCGGCAAAGCCGTTCAGGCAGGTGGTCGCGTGATCCCGCTTCGCGCTTTGATTTGAGATATAAGTAATATCGTTCATTGATAAGTAATAAATCTCCGAAAATAATTATTGAAATAAGTCTATTTTGGTAAAGTTTTAGATAATTGGAAAGGCGAATCGCGAAAACGTAGCCCAATTATCAAGAATTAATACGATTCTATATTATGTTCTGTTTTTACTTGAATTTGCATGGCGGTGATATCGGTGCGATAATAGTGTCATTCGATGAGTAGTTAATCGGATATTATAGTATCTCGTTACCCGGAGACTTCAATGCATACAAAGACCAACAAGACGACCACGACCGCCGCCTTCTCCTATGAAGACAACGGCATCGGGCAGACGCTGCGCGATCAACTCGAAACCAGCGCTGCCCATATCTTCGACCTCGGCCGCCGTACGACCGAGCAGACTTTCGAACTCGGCGATCATCTGGCCCAGGCCGCGGACCTTCTGGCCGACGGCCGGTTCGACAAGTGGGTGAAGATGCGCTGCGGCCTCGCACCGCGCAGCGCCCGCAATTACACGGCGGTGTTCCGCAATCTCACGCCCTACCGTGACGAACTGGTCGATCTGTCGGTCGGGGCGACGGTGCTGTTCCATCTGAGTTCGGCAACGGACGATCAGGTCAAGGCGGCCATCTCCTTCGCGGAAGAGAACGGGCGTCTGCAGGTCGCCGATGTGAAGGCCATTCTGGCCGGCGGCGAGGAGGGTGGCGACAAGCCGGAGACGGGCGATCAGTTCCGTGACGGTGGCGTTGGCGGACTGAAGGCACTGATCGCCATCAAGGTCCGCGAGGGTCTGAAGGCGTTCATCGCCCATATCGTCGCGATCTGCCAGGCGATCGAGGCTGCGTTGGCCAAGAGCCGGGTGATCAAGGAGGCACTGGCGAAGGACATCCAGGACATCGCCCGGGTCGCCCGTCAGGAGCTCGAAAGCCTGGCGCTGTTCGTCGAGCCGGACCTCGATTGGGGCCGCAACACCAAGCCAACGAAGTTCCCGAAGAAGACCGGCTGGGCCGACGTCAACGACACGCTCTATACATTGGGCGGGGTCGATGGCTGGCCGAAGTCGAAGGAGATGCGCGACTGGCTTGCGTTGCATGTGCTTCCGGTGCTCGGCTGGGCGGTGTCGAAGGAACGGGCGCCGGATTGGCCGCTCGCGGCGCCGGCTGTTCCGGCTTTCGAGCCGATGGTTTTGGAAGAGGCGGACGGCGCCGGCGACCGTCAGGATGCCGATCCGGCAATGCCGGACGAGGTCTCGAAGGATGCCGATGTCTCCGATGAGGCGATCGAGCGGTTTGGCGCCGCACTTGAAGAGGCGACCGACGGCTTCATGACGGTCAGCCGTGAGGCGCCTCGGAGCCGCAAGCAGTTTGCCAAGGTGCCGCCGCTTGCGGATGACCCTGTCGTGGTCGAATCCGTGCCTGCGGTCACGCCGTAAGATGCAGCTTGCTCGAAGGCCTCGGCCTTCCCGGCGAACTCAAGAGGGCCGCGTTGCGGCCCTTTTCCTTTTGCCTTCGGATACTGCCAATCCCTCGGAAGCGTTTGTCGGCGACAAGCCGTGTGAGCCCGGCGTTAACCTTGTACCGGCTTTGTTCTGATTTTGCGCTCAGGGTCCTTGAGCCCGCCCGCCGGTCCTGCCAGGTTGGGGCTGTTCGGAAGACCGGACACAAAACGGCCCGAGGCAGCGCGCCAACGCTACCAAGGGCCTGACCCTCAAGCCTTCTGACAAAGGAATCGGGCTATGACCACGTTTACCTCTATGATCCCCAATGGGGAAGTTCTCCGTTCGACCGCCGCCGCGGCCTCCATGTTCTCGCAGCGCTCGTTCGGCTTCGGGGCCTGCAGTATCAGCGAACCGGCTGCCCTACGCCGCCATCCGCAAATCGTTCGCTTCGCTGAGGTCGAGGCCGATCTCGACCTGCTGATCGATCGCGCCATCGCGGCCATTGCCGACGGCGAACCGGTCGAGGACGACATCCTCGGCCATTACGTCCACATCGCCTCGCTCGTCCGCGCCGTCTCGTTCCGCGAAGGCAAGCTCCTGGAGCAGGCGGTCGAGCGGCTGGCGAAAGCCAATCCCAACATCGTTGTCCTGACCCAGTCGCTGAAACTGCCACTGGTCAAGGCGGCACTCGAGGCTGTTTCCGGAAACGATTGGTCCAGCCTCGACGGCATCAAGCTCGACTGCGAGGCGCCGGCCAAGGGCAGCTACACGCCGGACCTGATCCTTGTGAACCGCGCCCGGCACACGGCCTACATCCTCGACCTGAAGCGGTCGCTTGCCTCTTATGGCGACACCAGCCGGCTCGAGGAGTTGAAGCTCAAGATGATGGCCTCGGCGATGGTGCTGCCGGACTGGCTCTATAAAAACCACAAGCGTCTGATGGTCGACACTGTCGAGGTCGCGATCGTTGACGGCGCCAGCCGCCCGAGCGATCACGCCACCGGCATCTGGGCCCTGTCCGAGATCGACGACCTCCTGGAGATCGATGGTGTTGCCGCGTGCATGGCCGAACTGCGCCTGCGCTTTGGCCGCCGTGTGCAGCAGCTTCTCGAAGCCGAAGCGCGCAAGGCCCTCGGTGTCGTGCCGGATGCTGCATCCGGTTCGACAGTGTTCGGCAAGCCACCGATCGCATTGAACGGTTCGGCGCGCAGCTACGAGGAAGAGTTGGCGATGGCCCCGCGAGAAGACGACGATGGTCATTATGACCTCGGCTGCTTCGACGAGGATCAGGGCGATGAACCGGAACCGGTCCGTATCCGGGTCGGCTTTGCCCGCCGTCCGCGCCGGCACTGACGATCTGCCAGCTTAACGGCACTGATCGCGGCCGCGCTGAGTGCGTGGCCGGCTTCCCCTTCTTCCCTTCCAAAACGCCGGATGCCGATGCGCTCCGGTGAGGAGACAGTCATGTCCATCGATACCCACAGCCCGTCTGTGGCCGGCTTCCGTTGCGAGCCGATCACGATCGATACCGTTGCGTTGCCCTGTGTTCGCAGCAGGATGGCGCCCAGCTTCGAACCCTCTGACGTGAGCGGTCGCGACGATCCGGCCGTTCTCATCGGCTTGGCGCTCGCCTTCGGCCGGCAAGGGCCTCTGCTGGATGGTCCCGTGCCGGAGCCCCTGATGCTGCGGCTGCGTGCACTTGCCGACGGCGGCAATGCGGCATGCCACCTGCTGCTCGACTGGCTTCAGAACCGCAATCGCGATCTCGACCGGCGCGGGGTGTTGCCTGTCATGTCGGCTGACAGCCACCGGTCACGCCATTCGCCGCGCGAGCGTGTGTTGGCGAAGATCGCAAAACCCGGTCCCATCGACGGGCGGCGGCGTGGCCGGATGCGTCCGCGCGATCCGGTACAGAGCGCCAAAACGGCAATTATTGCCGCGGAGACCGGAGGCCGGATTGATGGATAAGCTCGCTCGTCTGTTCGTTCACCGGCTTCGACATCTTGCCCGCCGCGAGGCGCGCAGGGCCGCACTGCGCAATGGTCTGCTCGAGGCAAGGATGGTCGATGTCGATGGCCACATGCTCTGCCGCTACAGCCCTGCCTTCGACATGACATGGCTGACCGGCGATCCGGTTCGGGATGATGCCCGGTTCCGACGGAATTTTGGCGCGGGGCTTATGACACCGAAAGAGAACGGCAATCCGACGCCCGGCTCTGGTGGCGATGGTGCCGTGACCGCCGGGATCGTTCATCCGCCGTTCGCCTCGCAACTCATGGCTCTCCCTCGGGCGCATCGCGGCGCAATCGCGCAGGACGCCGTGCCGGGCAACGGTATCGATCGGCGTGCCTATGCCGTCGGCCTCGTGGATCGGGCAGCGGCTATGCCATCGGTCAGTCACATCGTTGCAACCCTGGTTCTGGCACGCGCGGCGGAGAGTGGAAGGCGATCCCTTCGGGAGATTGTTTATGCGCTGACCCGTGTGACGCCGGTGGTCATCCTCCATGCGCCGCTCGATGGCTTCGAGCGGGAAGTGCTGCGGCTCCTTGAAAAATCCCGGCTGGTGCCTGGCGGTCCGTTTGCGATCGTCGAGGCGGACCACATGTTCAACGACGACTACTTCGACGTCGTAGAAGGCGAGTCACGCAGGCGTCTTATGACGTTCTCGGGCGCCGGCGTGCATCGCGTCACCGGCAATGCCCTGCGCCGGCGGATGATCAGTGCGCTGTCCCGGGACTTTCCGATCCTCGCTATTACGGAGAAGCAATCGGACATTCCATCCCTGCTGCGTATCTCGGCCGATCTTTCGCTGGAAACGGGAAAGCTCGATCGACGGTTCGTCGCCAATCTGGTCGAGGTGCTCTATCCGGATACGGCAATCGGGGCGCTCGGCCTGCCGTCGGATGCCGATGCGCGCTGGTTGTCGCTCGAGGATCTGGTGCTTGCCTTCCGCCCGGGACGGCATATCCGGGACGTGCTGCACGTCCTTGCGACGCTGATCGATCGCAATCGCGGAGACTTTGAGGAAGAAGATGGCGACGAGGGGGACGATAAGACGACTGGATCGGCATCTTCCAGCACCTCCCCCGAGAAACTCCAGGGATCGGACAAGAAGCCGAAGCCGTCCGACACCGAAAGTAGCGGCCGTTGGAAGAAGGACAAGCCATCGGGCGCCGAGCTGATCCAGCCGGAACCTTTGCTGACGGCCGATGAGGCCGGCCGCAAGCCGCCCGTGACCGTCGAAACGCTTTCCGGATATGGTAAGGCGAAGGACTGGGCGCTCGATCTCAAGGCCGATCTCCACGATTACCGCGCCAGCATCCTCGCGTGGTCGGAGATGAGCACCAGGCTGCTGCTGTCCGGTCCACCCGGTACCGGCAAGACGACCTTTGCCCGGGCGTTGTGTAACAGTCTGCAGATCCCGTTGGTGGTCAGCTCGGTCTCGACCTGGCTGCAGGGCGGGCATTTGAACGATGTCATCGACAGGATGGCGAAGACGTTTGTCGAGGCGCGGGCCATGGCGCCCGCGATCCTGTTCATCGACGAGATCGACGGCATCGGCAAGCGGCAGCCGGCCGAGCGGGAATATGCCGACTACTGGAATGCCGTTGTCAACAAGGCGCTGGAGTTGCTCGACGGCGCCGTCAGGAACGAGGGGCTGATCGTCGTCGGCGCAACCAACAGGCCCGATCATATCGACGAGGCGATCAAGCGCTCCGGGCGGCTGGAGACCCATGTCGAAATCCAAAGGCCTGATGCCCCGACGCTTGCGGAAATCCTCGCTCATCATCTCGGTGACGATGTGATGGCGCTGATCTCCGCGCCGGTAGAGGACGCCCGGGCGGAAACCGAGGACGGCTTCTCGCTCAGGAAGATCGTCGCCGACTATCTGGAGGAAGAGGCGGAAGATCAACGGAAGGGAGCCAGCCGATGACGGAGCCACAGAACACCAACACGTCGGGAATGCCGGCGGCCGCGCAACAGGATTCCGTCGATGCTATCCTGCGGCGTCTCGCAACGCGGGCGATGGGGCTGACGGGTGCGGATATCGAGCGCATCGTCCGGGAGGCGCGGTTGAAGGCGCGCCGCGGCAAGCGGGCGATCCGCTATCAGGATATCGAAGACGGCATTCGCGGTGATCGCCCACCCGTGCCTCATGATCTGCGCTGGCGCTTCGCCTACCACGAGGCGGGGCATGCCGTCGTCCATCATGCGCTTGATCTCGGTCCCATCCGCAGTCTCCACATCGATACCGGGCAGGGCGGCTACAATCTGGTCGGTTTCCATGCCTGGGCGACCGACACGCGTGATTGGTACGAAAACATGCTCACCATGCTGATGGCCGGGCGGGCTGCCGAGAAACAGATGCTCAAACGTGTATCGAGCGGTTCCGGCGGCAGTGACGACAGCGATCTGGCGCGGGCCACGCGGCTTGCCTTCGATATGGAGCGGACGCTTGGGTTCGGGAGCGGGCATCCGCTGCTCTATCGGCCCCATCGCGATCCTGGCGCGGTTCTCGACCGCGATCCCGAACTGGTTGCTCGTGTTCATGCCAGGTTGGAGGCAGCGCTCGACCGGGCAGAGACGATCCTTAGAAGGCGCAGGACGGCCTTCCATGCGCTGGCGAAGGCGCTGTTCGATGCCCAGGCAATGGATGAGACCGCGGTGCTGCACATCCTGACTGACAGTGAGTTGCTGCGTGGAAGCTGACCCTATGCGGTAGAGACGCAGACAACTCCAATTCTTCGTTAACCCTCATCGCTTAGCTCGGCCGACCCTTCGCCTAGAAGGTCCGAGTAACAAACCTCATGAAGTGAAATGACCAAGCTCACTGCAATCAAAGCCTTCCAACGTAAGATCGACGCCTATTGCGAACTGCGTCTCTCGACTGTCCTCTCCAGCGACGAAGCCGAAGCCCTCAATGCCTATATGCGGCGGCTCATCGAAAGACGGTGTGCGCCACCTCGGACGGCAGGCCGCACCGAATGGGATGTCGTTGCTCGCATAACCGGGATCGATGCTCGATCGCTTGCTTCGCATCACCGTTTGATCGATCCCGGGTTCGACGCCATCATTCGTTGGAACAGGGACGACGGGAAAACAGCCGGAGAGGCGGAAAAGGGCTCCCGGAAGCCTGGAGGCGCAACGAAAGTAAAAAAGGCCAGCCCCGAGAAAACGAAACTGACAATCAAGTCGGCGCCCCCGGGAACTACGCGTTCCCAGGCTGCCCCCGTGGTGCACAAGCCAGGCGTGAAAGTCGAGTTTCCTGAGCCCTTGTTTCGCGAGTGGCATGACCCTGCCGATTTCGCCGAGGCACTCCAGCTTCACATGCGTCGCCACGGTGAGACCTACTGGGTTCTCTATCGATCGGTGGTGCGACCTGATGAGCCCATGGACAAGAATACGCTGCTGAGTTGGATCGAAGGCCGGCGTGTGCCGCGGAGCACTGATAGCTTCGACGTGCTTGGTCGTATCGAGCGCCGGTACCGCCTCCCGGAAGGCTACTTCAAAGCGAAGCTGCCACATCAGTCGCGATCGGCGTCCGGGTTCAATCTCTCGGGTATCGAGCCTGCTGAGCGACGCAGGATCGCGTGGCATCTACCCGATGACTTCAATTCGCTTTCCTTCGCCAAGCGCGAGGAGATTTTGGATTGGGTCCGCCGAGTGATCATCAGCGGCTCAACGGATTACCGCAAGTTCCAGGCAGCAGCAGCGAAACAGCGCTACGCCATCCGCTTCCCAGGCGTATCCTATGGTGGACGGGCGCCGCGTGATGGAAAGATCGCGGTACCGGCGAATTATGAAGAAACCTGGATTGAGGATCCCGACCTCCTGTCCGGCGTTATCGATGCGCCGCCGACACTTGCCATGGAAATGGCGGATCTAGTCCGCTTCAAGACCTCCGCACTGACCTCGATCGGATTTCAGCGAAACGGTGTCTGGGGTGAGGAAACCGCCTCCCAGAAGATTGAGCATCTCGGCCTGATGTTTGGCGCTCTTGCGACGTCAAAGGCGGGAGAGATCAAGGGATATGGGGTGCCGCTGCGCCAACTGACCTTCGGACTGCTCATCTTTCCGGGCGTCTGGGACTGGTATCTGCAATGGCGCGAAAGCCGCCGGGGTTTCTACACGGCGTGGGAAGTCGACATGCTGCGGATAGCCTTGGCAATCACTAAGGAAAGCACCGGGTGGCTTCGACAGCATCCGGAACTCTTGTCGCGTGTGCAGCCGATTGCCGGTCTCGTCTCGCAGAACGAGATCGACTATGCCCGGGAGGATTGGCACGGCGCTTGCGAGGATTTTCACAAACATGCCTCTCACCGCGTGAAGGAAATTCAGCGCATCGCCCGAGTCCATCGCGATCCGTTCGAGCCGATCATGCCGGTCCTAGAAGCTGACAGCCCGGTCGGCGAATACCGGAAGATTACCGAGGAGATCATTCGGCTGATGCCTGACGCGGAGCGCTATCCGCGTCCGGCTGCCGAGGCGGTTCGCTCGTTCCTCATGCTTCGGCTAGGGTTGCATCTTGGGCTTCGCCAGAAAAACTTGCGGCAGTTGATGCTATGCCCACGGGGGCAGATGCCGCGTCCGGAACGGGTGCTCGAAAAGCTCAAGCGCGGGGAACTTCGTTGGAGTGATCGCGACGGTGGCTGGGAGGTCTTGATCCCGGCGGTGGCTTTCAAGAACGCTCATTCGTCGTTCTTCGGAGACAAACCGTTTCGGCTGATCCTGCCCGATCTGCTCGATCTCTACCGCCATATCGATGACTATGTTGAGCGTCATCGCTCGGTCCTTCTGAAGGGTTCCGCCGACCCTGGGACTTTTTTTGTGAAGACAGTCAAGACGACGAGTACCGACGCAGCCTACGACATCACCAGCTTCTATGAGGCGTGGCGGCTCACCATCCAGCGCTACGGTATCTACAATCCATACACCGGGCGAGGGGCGATCAAGGGCTTGTTGCCCCATGGTCCTCACAACGTCCGTGATGTGCTCGCCACGCACATCCTGAAGCAGACCGGTTCATACGAGCAGGCGAGCTACGCCATTCAGGATACGGCGGACATGGTCGCCAAGCACTACGGCCGCTTCCTTCCGCAGGACAAGGCGGCAATTGCGGCACGAATTCTCAACCAAGTTTGGGAAGTGGCTTAGAGTTCAGTTAAGTCGCCGGGCGTCGTTCGCTCGGCGATGGAACAGCAAGACATGAAGCGCTGAACTCCGCGGCTAGGCGGTCATATCTTGCTTCCAGGGTGCTTGAGGGAACCTTTCACACCAGTCTCAGCAGTCGTCGCAATGAGGCACGGTTCAAGGCGCGTCGTAGCAAGCGGGTGCCCGCAACGATCGTGCCACCGTGTCTGACTAGCCGCGCTGGCAGTTCGCGTCCCGACCGTGGAACCTGCCAAGTGGGAGGCGCCAGTCGACCTAGAGCCGGCGACGCTCAGGAGGCTTGGGTCAACCTTCGTGCTTTGGCCAGAGCACTGCTAGTTGTCCAGGCATTCGACGGAGCGGCTGTCGTGAAGCTCCTCGACAGGGATTAGTGCAAGGGTATGACGGGGCGTAGGTACGCAAAAAGAATTCGACGCCGCCCGAGTTGCGGCAACGCACGTTAATATCAGCAACACTACCCGGAACAATTTGTAATCAGCACGATCCGGGTGCTCCGGGTCCGAATTTTGATTTGGAGATTGAGTACGGTGGCAAGATCTCAATATTTACTGATGCCTCAGGGCTTGAGTTTTCTACGGCTAAACGGCATGTTGACTTGAACGTCTGGGTTGTTGCCAAGGATCGGCAAATGAAGGGACGCATCTCGCTCTCTGGTCAAAATTATACAGCATGAAGTTTCTGATTTTGCGAGTCCTGACCCATAGTGAACTTGGCATGTTCCATGAGTACCGGCGTCAGGGCAAAGAAGGCTCGAAGCAGCGTGCAATCAACTTCGATGGCGCGGTTGTAGACCGGGTTTTTCCGACAGCACTGGACACCGACCGCATACCGCTGAAGCTTCGGTATGACACGGATGACGGTATCGCTGTAAAGCAGCAATGGCTTACACGCCAAGCAAAGAACTGGCGGTTCGAGGGCAATTGCCCAAGAGACAAGGTTTACGATTTTGTTGATCCGGGATGCCTGTTCGCCATGGAGGTTGACGCGGGCGTCAAACCGGCAACAGGCGCTTGGGCTGTGTTCCCCGCGGATGCTGAGGTGACGATCGGAGTTCTTTCGGATGGGGCTACCGCCGAATTAGCACGGGCGGGGATGATCGCACTGCATGGGGAAGAAGGCGTGCGCGTGCAGGGCCTACTCAATGACGCCAGACCTGAAATGTTCGGGCGAGACAGAGAAACGGTAGAAATCATGAGCGACGGTGGAAGTGTCATGGGTCGGAAGCGGTTGCCGCCCCGCCCTAAGCGTTTGGCAGAGATCATTGGAAAGACTGGGCATAGTCTTCCGAGCGCGGTGGCAGATCTCGTCGACAATTCAATCAGTGCCGACGCAACCGAGATTGACGTTACCTTCGCCCCTCCGGACAGCGGGAACGGCCGTTGGCTAACGATCCGAGACAACGGTGACGGTATGTCAGGGCCAGAACTCGATGAGGCAATGACCTTGGGGAGCGATGTCGAATATGAGTCCAATAGCCTCGGCAAGTTCGGCTTTGGCCTTAAAGGCGCGTCCTGGTCGCAAGCGCGCGTCTTTACAGTGGTTACTCGTCGACGTGGCGGTTCACTCAGCCATCTCACCTGGGATATCGACAACCTTGGGGACTGGGAGCCGAGCGACGCGCCTCTGGAAGATTGGGAACGCAATGCCACCGCCCTAGGAGAAAAGGGTACGGCCATTCTTTGGAAGGAAATGACGCCGCCCGCCGCGGCTCCGCTCGTGCCAGGTGTGTCCCCATATTCAGCCGAGGTGATGGAGCTTGAACGGCATCTGGGACTGGTCTTTCACCGGTTCCTTGAGGGGGATGCAAAGAACCGGAAAAAGGTGACAATCCGGATCAACGGTGTGGAAGTTCGACCGAATAACCCTGTTGGGCACCCGATGGTGGAGCCTTACGAGCTAAAGCCAATTCGAATGCCCACAAACTCGGGCGACGAAACCATTACGGTGCAGCCGTTTGTTCTTCCTTCGGAAGACCAGATAAAGCAGCACCACAAGGCTGAGGGACCTCAGGTCGTAAATGACGTGCTGGGGCGCGTTGGGCTTTTTGGCAAGCGCAATGAGTCGCAGGGTCTTTTCATTTATAGGAATGACCGCTTGATCAAGTGGGGCGGCTGGCACCAGATGTGGTCAACATCTGACGAAAAGACCAAGCTTGCCCGGGTGATCGTTTCGTTCGGCACAAAACTTGATACCGCGTTCGACATTAACATTACGAAGCGTTCAGTGAGCCTTCCGGCATTTGTTCAGGAAGAAATCAAGAAACTGGCCAACCCTGCCCGTAATGCGAGCAAGGCGAAGTATAAAAAGCCAGCATCGCCTCAGCCGGCAAGGCCCCTCGGAGCATCTGCTATTCCAGCTAATACTCCGGTGCAGAGGCTGCCGGCGAGTGGAATGCCTGGAGTAACCCAAAGCGGGACCATCTCCGCGCCGCCCACATCTCCTCCTCATCCGGCACCGCCGTCGGTCGTTAACTACAAGCCTGTGACAACGGAGCGTTTCGCCTGGAAAGTGGCGCAGAATTTGACTGGCGGACGCGATTTGCAGGTAAGTAATCGTATGCCAGAGCTCGCGGCACTTGCGAAGCGTCTTGCCAATGACGCAGATGCCACGGGGGAGCTCGTGGCGTTCCTGGCGGTGCTCGACGAGAAGGGGGTACAGGCACTCCTGCTAGATTCAAGCGAGCGCTGATGCCTAATCTCCGTTTACTCGCGACACCTCCATCAGCGCCGAGCTGGGTGGACCGACTCTCAGGAGCCTCTTGGCCAACATGGAGCCGGCTCGAGAATTTATTGCTAAGCAACGGACGCTGGAAGCCGGATCAGGTAGCGTCGCTTGACGCAGAATCCTTCCGCGTCCTTCGGCATCTGCGGGATCCACTTTCGAATGGATCCTTCAGTGGGCGTGGCCTTGTTGTGGGATACGTGCAGAGCGGGAAGACCGCAAATTACACCGCTGTGGCGGCGCGGGCTGTAGACGCGGGATATCGCCTTATCATCGTGCTATCCGGGATCCACGATTCCCTGCGCAATCAGACCCAGGTGCGCCTTGAGCGGGAACTGGTCGGGCTGTCCGAAGAGAGTTGGGAGGCTCCGGGTTGGACCTTGTTGACCGGTCGCGACGCGGATTTTGCGCCTACCGATGCCGCTATTCTCGAGCGGGGCGGGGCTTTTCTGGCGGTTATCAAGAAGAACACACACGTCCTTGCCAAGCTAATCGAGTTCCTCCAGGCGGCAGGTGCACTCGTCGAGGACCTTCCGGCGCTCGTAATCGACGACGAGGCGGATCAAGCTTCAATCAATACGCGGGGCAACCGTGACCCGGCAATCAGTGATGAGGAGGACGCGAGCGACAAGGCTTCTGCTCCTTCGCCGACGAACAGGTTGATCCGTACTATTCTGAGGCTTTTGCCTCGGGTCAGCTACGTCGCGTACACGGCGACCCCGTTCGCCAACATATTCATAAATCCTCAAGCGCTCGATAGTGAGGCGGGAGAAGACCTATTCCCGCGCGACTTCGCTCTCCAGCTACCGAGACCGGATGGATATACAGGCACCGAAGAGCTCTTTGGTGTCGCGGCGCAGGGGCGCGACATGTTAAGGCCGGTGCCGGAAGACGACGTTCAACGTTTGCGTACCACCGGCAGGCGCCGGAGCGCGGGTCTCGTTGTTGGCCCTGCTGAAAACTTGATCCCGACCTCGCTTTCGGATGCCTTTCTCACGTTTTGCGTGGCCGGTGCCGTCCGGGAACTTCGCCCCGGCCTTGCAGGTCAACCGCATACAATGCTGGTGCATGTCAGCTCGCGGACGGCTGATCAGGCTCGTATCGCAGGCGCTTTGAAGGATCAGCGCGACATTTGGCAGGGTGCGCTTCAACAGGGGCAGAGCCTGGAGGGTCTCTTTCGCAGAATTATCAGGAGCCATCTCGCAGGCGTAGAGCTTCCGGCTGATGATTCAGACATAATAGCGCGCGCCTGTGGGGTGATGGGCGGACTTGAGATCCTCGAACTCAACAGCGTCGCCGGAGAAAATCTTGAGTACGACCTCTATCCGGGACGGCATCTCGTTGCGGTTGGGGGTAACAGACTGTCTCGTGGCCTTACACTTGAGGGGCTAACAGTGTCGTACTTTCTCCGTACTACCAACATGGTGGACACGTTGTTGCAAATGGCGCGCTGGTACGGGTTCCGAACGGGCTACGAAGATCTGGTTCGCGTCTGGACTACAGACGGCATCGCCCAGTGGTTTACGGAGCTCGCGCTCGTCGAACAGTCATTGAGAGACTCTCTTCGCTCTCTGGCGCGTGCTGGCCGCCGACCGGATGAAATGGCAATTCGCCTACGCGCACATACCGGTCTCTTGCTGACCGCCCGCAACAAATCGGGGCTCTCAACCGAAGTCCAGGACTCCTGGTCCGGTGAGCACCCACAGACCGTCATGTTACCGCTTGGTAACCCTGATCGCCTTGTCGATAACCGGGTGCTGACCGAGCGTCTTATAAGCAGTATCGGAGGCGGGCGGCAAATTGCTGGCGGCTGGCTGCTTCAGGATGTCCCTCCTGAAATCATCTGCGACTACCTGCGCATGTACCGCACGCATGACGATGTGATTGCGTTCCGCGGTCAAGAGTTGGCTGACTGGATCAGCGAGCGCGCCGGGACAGGAGAACTGGTGAATTGGTCAGTTTTTGTCGCCGGTTCCCGGGAAGGTGCTGACATAAAAATTGGTGGGCTGTTAACTGGGGTAGTTACAAGATCTCGTACAAGTTCCGAGAGCATCGGGATTTTGATTGACCCACGGCATGAGGGAGTCGACTTGCCGGGTGGCCCCGATGCCTATCGCCGCCGAAATGGCAATTACGACGCGGAGTCCATGCGCGCTGCGCGCCCTCCGACCGAGGGGCTACTTATCGTGTATCCGCTTGACCCGAGTCCCCTCGGCATCGGCGAGATAGACGCTGTGATTGCTGTAGCCCTAAGCTTGCCGCGAACTTCTGACGGCGCAAGCACCAGTATCGTCAATCGGGGGGTGGCGGATGGCTGAGGAGCCAAATCCGGAGGCCTGGGCCGAGCTGAGGTCCGGACGTCCGACTTCGGATGATGGGCTGGTAACGCGTGGCCTTCATTACCGTGACGAAGAGACGGCCATCCTCATGGGCATGGACGCTGAGGGCGATCTCCATCTGCTTGTCCCAGTCTCCAAGGGACCATCGTCCCAGGAGTTCCCGGACTTAAACGGTCTGATGGTTCGGCATCGCGTCACCACTGAGGGGCAGTTCCTTGGTTTGGTAGCGACAGCCCCTCATGAGCGCGTCTTCACTCCCGTATGTAGGGAGGTCGTAGAGGCCGTGCTGGTCCAGAATCGTGAACCATGGACTGCCGTCGCTTCTATTGTCAGGCAGTGGCAGTCGGCTTGGCGTCCAACGCGCCAGTATATGAGTCAGACAACCCAGGTCGGCCTAGCCGGCGAATTGATTGTCCTTGCCAGAATTATGATCGATGCGCTCGGGTCGCGCGCCGTGTTGATCTGGAGCGGGCCGGAGAGTGAGCGCCATGACTTTGTTTCGGGGAATCTTCATCTCGAGGTGAAAACCACCCGCGCCAGCCGGCATGAGCACGACATTTCTCGCCTGGATCAATTGTGGATGCCGGACGGTCGTTGCCTTTTGCTGGCGTCAGTGCAACTTGAGACGTCTGTCGGCGGGACGCTCACCCTTGCGTCCCTGATCGATGAGGTCATCGAGTTAATTAGGGATGACCCCGCCGCGGTCGACGACTTCCTGCTCAAGCTCTCGCGCCTCAACTGGTCGGACGAAATGAGGAGGTCTGGGGAGCTCCTCCGCTTTCATCTCCGTGATGCCGCGCTTTATGACGTTGATGATGAGTTTCCGCGTCTCAATGAAGACTTCCGACCACCCTCTGGGGTTCTGTCGGTTCGCTATACGGTCAGCCTTGCCAATCTTCCGACGTTGGGGGTGGATGAGGTAATCGAGATGGTTAGGGCGTCGCAGGCGCTCGGCTAACCCCGCCGTTGCAGTAGCTGCGTTTCTGTTCGTGTATTGGCCGCCGTCCTGAGGTCTTCGTGGATCACCTCAGCCAGCGCAAATGACATCATGGGCGGAACAGCATTGCCAATCTGGCGGAAAGCTGGGTTCATGGTTCCGCTGAAGGCGAACCCATCCGGGAAGGACTGGAGACGAGCCGCTTCACGAACTGAGATCGTCCGCGCCTGCGCAGCATCGTAGTGAATATGTGAGTAGGTATCTTTGCCAATGTGAGCCATTAAGGTGCGGACCGGGAACTCTGGCCTGAGCTTCCACCAGCGATTTGGAAACTTGGTTACGTCATACGGTGGAACGATGCTATTCCATAGCTCGTTGAATGCTTGCGTTCCCTGCCTTACGCCACGTTCAGACGCAACCCGGTCAACGATCTTTGCCGCCGTTGCATGAGCCTCAGGATACTCTGCTCCCGGACGCATTTCGGCGAAGGTAAGGTGGTCCCGCGGCAAGTATCGGATCACATGGTCCCAGACGCCTTCGTCCGACGCGAACCCAGCCCAATTCCGCATCTTGATCGCGTACGCTGACGGCTGCCGGTCTTCGCGGTACGTAGAGAGCTTATCGAAACGTCGGGTGCCACGCTTCACGGAACGACCACTGATAGGTGCCAAGTCTCCGATCGCCTCATCGGCGGATACCGGGGCAGCCAATCCATCATGGCCGAGGTCCGGAGAGACATAACCTGACACGCCCTGGCGATCCACGTAGCGCAGAGCAACCGCACGGGTGCCGGCATAGCCTGGTGGCAGCTTGAGATGATTGGTAGCTTTAGGGAAGCGTATATCTAGTCCCAGCTCTCGCCTGTAGGCGATCAGATAGACGCGGTCTCGCATCTGCGGCACGCCATGAAACGCCGAATTGATTAGCGAGTATCGCGCCGTGTAGCCGAGGTCGTCCAGCGCCTCAACGATCTCCTCTGCTACGTTGTGGTGGCCGTAGTGAAGGATGTCGGGTACATTCTCGATCAGGACGGCGAGAGGGCAAAACGCGCGCACGTAAGCCAAATAGCGCAGGTAAAGGTTGCCTCGCGGGTCAACGCGGAACGCCTCGGGGTGATCTGCCACCTCACGCAGCTTGGCGCGGCCGACTCTGGCATAGGCTTGGCAAGGTGGGCCGCCAACGAGGACGTCAATCGCACGTTCAACCTCGCCCAGCTCAAGTTCCTCCGCCAGAGCTGCTGGGTCCATCCTCATATCCCGAGGTTGGGCATGCGCCCTAAACTTGTCCGCTTCTAAATGCCCGTGAAAGTTCTTCGCATGGGTGAGAGCTGCCAGGGGATCGATCTCAACTGCGCCCCGCATCTCGAAGCCTGCTCGATGGAAGCCAAGACTGATGCCGCCGGCGCCTGCAAACAGATCAAGAGCGCGTGCTGGCTCGCCCCGACGAAGTCTGTCTAGCTTATAGAGAAGGGGAGCCACGGTGCCGGCTGCGGCCTTGTTCATCTTGTCGTGTTATCCTCTTGCTTCCTGCACCGTGCGACTCGGCGAGCTATTCATAATTCAGTAGCACATCTGGGCCGTATGGGAGCCCGGCGGCCCCAAATGCTTGTGCAACACCTCAGCCAAAACTTCTCTGTCCCCAACTTGGCATTCCCATACAACCAATGGCGACCATCCCAATTCTTTTAGTCTTGAAAGGGCTGCCAGATCTCTTTCTACGTTACGATCCAGCTTGGCTTCCCACCATTCCCTACGCGTGCGGGGCAGTACTGAATTTCGGCAGCCATGGCGATGCCAAAAGCACCCATGCACAAAAATTATCTTTCGACGGCCGGGAAAAACGATATCCGGGTGCCCGGGCAGATCTTTGCGATGAAGCCGGAACCTATAGCCGAGCTGGTATAGTAATTGGCGCACGATGTGTTCGGGTTTTGTGTCTCGCGATCGGATGGCGGACATGTTCCGGCGTCGGGATTCCGGCACATCCGCAAAATCCGGCGGTTTAAGTTTTTGCGATTTTTGCGATGGGGCGCGTGGGGACATAGGATGACCGTTAACTGAAAATACTTGAGAGACAAGCTTGATCTCTGGTGCTGAACTTTCCCGGATTTTTTCCGGTCACTATGCCACTGAGAACTGATCCGCCTATCAGGCATTTTTTCGGGTGCTTGCGGGCGCGGTCAAGCTCCTATTTTTCACCTTCGTGGTTTTGGGCTCGTGCGCTGTGTTGTTCCTAAAACACAAGCTATCGTTTCAGATCTTAGGATGTGGAATCATAGGTGAGCGGTCGGGCAGCGCGTCCGCCGTCGAGGCATCCCCGACTGCGCCGGCCCATTCGCTGAAGCTCAAGTTGGTGGATAAAAGTGGCTGATCAACCAAGAGGTGATTCGGAAACTAACAATCAACCTTTTCAGGATAACTCAGTTTTAGTCGCCAAAGTGGCGTTGTATGGCAAGGATCTAGCCCCGTGGAACTGCAATTACTTGACAGGATTTCCGAGGGTGAGGCTGTATGTTTCCTCTGTAAGACATCGCTCGCTCAATACGTCGAAAATTTGCCAGCTAATTTTCGCGAATTTTATATCCAAAGAGGCATAGTAACGAACCGCTTTCTCGACAACCTTTGGGACACGCTTTCGAAGAAAAGACACATCCCCCCGATCGTGCTAGTCGCCGGGACGACCCCCCCTGCGCACGAAGTAGGCTCCGTCTTCAATCTCGGTGGGGACTTCAAGGTTCTTGACGGACTTCAACGGAGTCATCGTCTCAAAGAAATATGGGACACGCTGGCCTATATCAACGAAGTGTTTGATGACCAGCCTAGCGTTTCCGTCGCGCGATTGACGCGCCAATTCGCGCTGAAATTGCGGGAAATCGATCTCAGCCCCCAAATATTTCAGAAGGTGTTGGAGGCGAAGCGTGAAGGCATCGAGGCATTGGAACTCTTCGAGGACAACACCATCTGGCTTGAGATTTGGTTCGGCTTGTCGGAAGCGCAGCAGATACAGAAGATGCTTGTACTAAACGCCGGGCATAAGTCGGTGAACATCAAGCACCAAATCGAGCTGATCTTCTGGAGTAACTTCGAGGTTCTTGCCAACGAACTAGCGCCGAGCACGATGGTTCGTGAGAAGGACAAGGCTTCCACCACCTACAGCAAGGGCAGAAGGCCCGGAGAATTTCACTTCGCGCATCTTATTTCCGCTTTCGTTTCGCTCACCGAAGGCGAAACGGTAACGACAAACGCGGAATTCTCAGCGTCTCAATCGTTTAGCGGCGACAACGGCTCCGACGAGTCGCTGCTCGATATCGACGACCGTTTACTTTCGGCGTTCGCTAAGACACTGAGGCTCCTTGATGGCGCGCTGCGCAGCGAGTCGGGAATTCGGTGGCTTGGTCGCGAAGTGGTACTGGTTGGAATCTTTGGCGCGATCGGCGCGATGGCAAAGAACCACCCTGGAACAAAAATCGAAGCTCTATCAAATTTCAACGCCCGCATCGAGCAGTACGCCGAGATCTTGAACCTCGAAGGTTTCGAAGAGTGGCGGAATACGCTTGACCTCTCGAAGGTGAACATCGGCAACGTGAACAAGCGAGCTGTCTTCAATGCCACATCAGCATTCCTGAGAGGCAAGATTTCTGATCCGATCAACTGGCGCAACGTGAACGTCAAGGATGAACTCCATGACGCTTCGTGAGAAAATTCTTGAAATCATCACACAGGCCCTGACGGCCGACGAAACGATTCTTCCTCAGGAAGAACTCGATAATATTACAGACATCATACTTCGAGCGGATGAACTCTCCACTATGGCCGCCGAGATTTTCGGGGACACAGGCCGCACCTTCATATCCGAGATTGTTTCGCTATTCGCGCGGCTACCTTTAGCGACCCCGCTGAAGGACGTTTTCCCAAAGGCCACGAACGTCGTCGCGTTCCTTAATCTCGCTAACCAGCTTGATCCCGACGAGCTGGTTGAGGAAGTGCCCACCGAACTGGGTACTTTGTTTATTCGCGAGGCAGCTCTTGAGGCGTTCAGCAAGAGTGGCGATAGATTGAAGCTGTTTGTTTACGAGCACCCAACAAACTTCAACGAGTCCGTCGCTCTCCTGGATTTCAGTAGCGGCCTTGAAGTCGGACCTAACTCGGCGAATTTTCCACAAGCAATGGCAGCATGTGTCGCCATCAAAGTAGGACTCGAAACGGTTGATCTCACAGGCAAGAGGTGGATTGTATCCTCGGTGCAACAGGAGCAGCGCCGCCTGTATTACTGCAAGTATCACGTCCTTCTCGCGGGACACCTTCTGACGAACCCAGTGTTTGCTCCCTCTACACTAGCGCTTCAAGGGATCGCGGAGACACTCCGTACCGCCGAGGAATACAACCAGTTTAACGAGCCGTTTGAGATATTGGGAGAGATCAATAGCCGAACGACGGTTCTCGACACGCTACTCAGTTGCTACCACGTGCTCGAAAATTACATGATCCGCGCACAAATCGCTAAGGTTGTTGGGCGCAATAACGCATCCACGCTGTTTGGCATTCGAAATTTTAAGCAGATGGAGATTGCTGTCGAGAAGAAGGAGATGGCTCATCTGAGCCAACTAATCTCCGAATCCTGGCAAAAGCAGATTGGCATCCAAACGTTTCGCGATTACGTCCGCGATCGATTCGATGCGCTGTTCCATGACCCAGCCTTTGTGGCCGACGACTTTCACGATTTCATGGAGAAGCTGACTGTGAAGCCGAATGGCCAACGACTCAACCTTGCCAATCTCAACGATGCTTGCGACCTCCTCCCAAAGTTGCTGTACCAAATTCGATGCTCAATCGTTCACAATAAAGAAACGGAGTTCCATCTCTCGAATCGAGAGTTGAACGTCGCCACAGTCCTGATGACCCTGGTCGATCTGTGTTTGCCAGCCATGCAACGATTGGCGTTCGGTCTTCCGTCGGTACCGGCTCCGAATCCATTATTGTACTCGAGACCGGCGCTTATGCTCTATTGAGGAAGGCAAAGGTAAATGTTGCATTCCCCTCATCCCCTCATCCCCTCATCCCCCGACCCGGAAGACAGGGCCGAAAACCCATAGCATCATCTACGATGAGCTCTGCTCTTTACGCTTGAATTGCCCGTCGCCCTGTGAACCAAGGGGCCGTTGTTTTGTACTGGGATAAGCTACGAGCACTATTTTGGGAGAACACTGGTAGGGAGTTCGATCAGCAGTTGTTTCTTTCTCCTATCGCCGTGACGGCATTGAGCGGGACGTTGCCCATTGGCGATTACGGTCAATGTAGCATTCCAGCAGAGGCGCGTTTGCCTGGAGAACTATGATGAAACCTGCGCCAATCACATTCCTAAATATCCTTTCAGTTGCTCGGCTGCGCTTTGCGGCCTAGGACGGTTGTTGCCTGTCGACCCCTAGCGGACATAGAAGTTCGCATCATGGAACGGCCGCTTTGCGCCCTCATGCCGGACAAACCTTGCATGAAGGTCCATTCTTAGAACTGGACATCTCGCCAGATCATAGAGGTGCCGGGTTTGCTCCGATTCCTGAGGCTAACTTCATCGGTTCAAACAGGGATCGCTCGCGACGAGGTTCGCGGGCGTTTTCACCTGTGGCAAATCGCTTGGCTCACATGATGACCGGAACAACCTTGCAGAACGAGCGAAGTATTTGCTATCGAACGCCTACTGGTTGAAAATCGGGAAACGAGCGACGCGATGAAAATCCCATTTAGATGGAATAATCCTGCAGAGGCCACCGCTGTAGAGCCCGAGGAACCTGTGTCTATAATCACGCTAGCGATCGAGCCGCAAAGCCACCTCGAGAAGTATCTCGCCTATTATGTCGGGCGGCTGAAGCCGGGCTATGCCGTACTGGTGACCGGAGAGTGGGGAACGGGCAAAACCCACCAGGTCCGGCGCGCGCTTCCAGATACACATGCCCACTACATCAGTCTCTTCGGCCTCAACACGCCCAGCGAGATTGAAGCACAGATTTTTACCAAGATGTTCCCCAAGGCCTCAGCAGTAAGGCGCTTCGCCGAGAAGATGGACAGCACGTCTGTCGACATTCCGGTACTTGGATCTCTTGGAACCGGAGGTCTGGCGAGTCTTCTGACTGGGCCTTTCATCAAGAATGAGGTCGACAACTCCCGCCCACTCATCTTGGACGACCTCGAGCGGTGCACCGTCGAAAACGCTGTGCTGCTCGGAATGATCAATCGATATGTGGAGCACCACGGATGCCGGGTGATTGTCATCGCGCATGACACCAAGGTGGTTGAGACCTTCGCGGACACCAAGGAAAAGGTCTTCGGCCAAACCCTTCACGTCGAACCGAATGTCGAGGCGGCCTTGGCGGAGTTCGTCGCTTTTTTCAAGGATCCGCAGAAGCCGGACAAGCTTGGCGCCCATCGTCGGGAGGTGCTTTCCACGTTCAGGGAGTCCGGAACTTCCTCTCTGCGAATCCTTCGACACGTCGTTGAGGATGTCGGTCGTCTCGCCGATGCCCTAGAGGATCGCCATTTTGAGAACGACATGGCGATGGTGGAATTGGTCCGCCTCTTTTCCGCTCTCGCAGTGGAAGCAAGAACGAACAAGCTGGAGCTCGAAGACCTCTTCAGGAGAAAGGAAAAGATCTTTTCGCACAGAATGGATATGGGGCGCGCGAAAAAGGAAGAGCCACCGAAATCCCGGCTATACGACGCTGCCCAAAGATACACGTCAATCGACATTGGAAGCACATTGCTGAGCGATGACGTGTTGGCCGAAATGCTCTTTGATGGCCGCTTCACGGAGGAGCACATCCGCACGTCATTGAACAACAGTGCCTATTTTCTCGAGAAAGAGGCGGCGCCGCCTTGGCAGATCGTCGGCAGCTTTGACAAGCTCGATGATGAGTACAGCGATCCCGCGCTGGCACGAATGAACGAGCAGTTCGACAAGCGTCAGGTGACGGATTCCGGCGAGTTCCTGCATATTGTTGCCCTGAAGATGATGATGGCGTCTCGTGGCGTGCTGAAGGTCACATCAAAGCAGATCGCCGACGATGCCAAGCGCTATATTGATGATCTCGTAGCCGCAAAGCGGTTGCCGGCGCGAAAGGCGGGCTGGATGTGGACCGACGAGTTCAAGGACGCATCCGGCGGCGTGATGTATTGGGTCTCTGATTCCTACCGAACTGATTTCCAGGATGTTTTCGAATACCTCGTCAAGGCTCGTACGAACGCTCTCACCGACACTCTCCCTGGAAAAGTCCCAGCGTTGCTGGAAGCCGTCAAAACGGACGGACAAAAATTCTTCGACATGGTTTGCCACAGCCGTAACTCGACTTTGGAATACGAGGACATTCCGATCTTTAATTACGTGGATCCGGCGGCATTCGTGGATGCATGGCTGCAATCGCCGAAAACGGGTTGGTACTGGATCGGTAACGCACTGAAAGAACGACACAAAGTTCTGACGCAATATCCTGCGCTGGCTTCCGAGAGTGCGTGGTATCCGCAGGTACATAAAGAAATGCTGCAGAGAGCGCACAGCCAAGAAGGACTGGCACGAATCCGAATGGAACGCGCTGCCGAATTGATGGGTATCCCCAAGGCCGCCCCTGCTGCTTCATCGGCCGGCGCTTCAGTCAAAACTCCGGTGAAACCGATATTGGCGGCTGCAGTTCCTACGGCTACGGAAGGCGAGGCGGATGCAGTTCCCGCAAAGCCTAAGCGTGCGCGCCGAAAGAAGCCGGAGTAAGAAACCATCGGAGCCGTTAAAGCGTCGGTTGAAACAAAAGCCAGAACTGGTTGTGTGTTTTCTGTCTTAAACGGCAACGCTGGATTAACTTGGAGGCAGCACGCTGGGGCACTTCGGCTTAGCCGTGACTCGACGGCAGATTGCCTCGGAGCAAGCCATGCCTGTCGTCGATGCCCGCATTCTCATCCTTTGCAAAACGTATCCGTCGCCCAGTGGCAAGTATGCGGAAACGACCTGCGTGGCTGGTATGGACGAGAATGGCATGATCCACTGCCACTTCTTAAACTGCTGCTCTTCAGCGATCAGACGAAACGGCGCCGCACCGGGCGATGCCGTTCGTGCATAATGGAGCGGGACCGTCCATTCGAGGAAGCGACTATGCGCTCCCCCCATTAGCCGACAATTCATAGAGCACACCCGCGTTAAATCACGCTGACCCCTTCGCGGTTTCCGTCGGCAACCTTTTGAGGGCCGGCGATGGCGCTCGTCAGGTTCAAGCACGACGTTCCCGTGATTCCTAACGCCTTATCACGCCGGCGCGATGTTGCGAGCCATGTCGGTATCCGCAAAGATATCCAGGCGATATCAGAACTACTATGCTACGGCATTCTGCCGAATACGAAGAGCGTCGGCCCAGTCCTTTAGGGCCTTAATATCGTCTGAGATCTCCGAAGGTGGCGGTGGCTCCTCATTACGAACGCGCGACGGATCATGCGCCTCGATGATGTCGCTGCATTTCTTGAACGCTGCTCGGAACGCTTCCGTATCCGTCTCCAACAGCGCGGTGACCTTCTTCAAATGCTTGGTGTCAATGTAATCCCGGTGCCGTATCAGCACACCCGCGAAAACGATCTCCTCGAGCGCCCGCTCCCACGTGGCCCGTAGAAAACCGTAAAGTCTGACGGCGGAGCTGCGGTAGCCGTCCTCGTCGTTGGCATCATAGAGAGCCTTGGCAGCCCGTTGGTCTTTCTCGAGCCGGTCCAGGCGCGCCTTGACGCCAGCATGATCCCACGGCAATCCATCGCCCACGATGCCGGTACCTTCCGGGCCGCGTGAAAGGTTTGCAAGCTTCGCGGGAATGCCTTGGCCGCGGGCGCTGTCATTCAGGTCGTTCACGAACACCAGGTCGTGGGTGAAAACAATGATCTGACGTTCCTTCGCCTCGTCCACGAGCCTTTGCGCTACCTTCTTGCGCCAGCGGTGGTCGAGCGATGTAACAGGGTCGTCGAAGATGAGTGCGGACTTGTGTGTGGCTGTCGCGAGCTCGGTCAGGAACGCTGCCAGTGCTACGCAGGTTTGCTCGCCTTCGCTCAGCACCAGATGCACCTTGGTCTTGGGATTTGCGAACAGACGGATCTGGTAGTTTGGCGAGCCGTACTGGCCGCCGGAACGCACCACCTCAACACGCACCTTTTCCGCCGCAAGCCTGACGATCTCTCTCTGGAAGCGGTCACGCATCCGGGGAGTGATGATGTCATCGGCAAGTTCGTTGCCAAGTTTCGTGATAGTGGTCGTCGCTGTCTGCCCCAGGCACTTGGCAATGCGCTCGAGCTTTGCCAGCCGCTCGACCTCTTTCGTGGCGACCTCGTGAAGGGCGGTAGCTGCGGCTCGGTCTTCGAGCTCGTCGAGCTCGGCCTGCAGGATCTGGCGGCCCTCGACGTCGGCTGCAGCCTCCAAGTGGCCGGCATACGTACGGGTGTCACTTTCAAGTGCAAGCAGCTCTGTTTCCGGGATTACCGACATCGGCGACAGGGTCATGACACCGTTGTGCTCGATATCTCGCAGACACTGTAGTCTGCGTAGATCGGCGGTGGCCATAAAGCGCAGCACGCCGGCGGCCACATCAGCGTGCTGGATGGCAATCCGCCTCCGTATGTCCGCGACTAGTCGAATATCCGGTTGACGCGTCCGGAACTCCTTGAGTGTCTTCGTGTAGACGTTCTCGGCCGCGTCAGCCTGCTTTTCCGTATCATCGCGGATGAAGCCCTCGAAGCCGCCCAGCCGCGCACCGGCCTCGGCGTCCAGCGGCTGATGGCACAGCACGCAGTGTTCACCTTCCGCCGCCGGGAACCGCCGTTCAACATGCTTCGAGTAGTGCCGCGCCGACTCCCATAGCTCCCGCCATACTTCCGCGCCGACGCCGGGGAAGGTGGCGTCCTTGAAGGCGTTTTCCGCGGCGATCGTCGCGGCAGACCGTTTGGTTCTGGCATCGTCTGCAAGCGTTTTCAGCGTGTTGAGGGCATCGTCGGAATAGTATTCCTCGACCTTCTTGAGATAGCGCAGGATCCTCGCTATACCATCGGCGAACTGGTGCTGCTCGGCCGCCGCCTCAACCGGATTTTTGGCGAGGTCTTCGGTGAGTTGCTGGAGGCGTGCCCGTTCTGCATCGGTCATGACTCCGAGGGTCGCCAGCGGGTCCAGCTTCGTATTGTACTTGAGACCGGACATGATACGCCCGACCGATGTGGTCGCCCGCCAAGTAGGCTTGTCGAACACGGGATCGCGGAGCGCCTTGAATTGGGCCTCTTCGGCCTGTAGCAACACCTTGATCTGCGTGCAGACTGCCGCGAGGTCGTCGGGAATGTCGAGCCCGAACGGGCGGAAGGCAACCTCTGTCTTGTCCTGGAGGTGGACTGCGCCGCATTCGCGGTCGAACACGCTGACCGCGGAAAGCACCGGATCAGGATTCGCGTTGTCCTCCCATGGCAGCACAGGCTGCTGCGCGCCGTCCTGCGAGATTGTAAAACTGGCCGTGGCCTTGTCGCCAATCGTCAAGGAAAATGCGTCGGGCATGATTTCACCGGCCTTGCGTGCCCTGCAGGCGCGCTTCAACACCCGCCCATATCCCGATTTGCCGGCTCCGTTTGGTCCGTAAACAACTGTCAGGCCCTGTTGTTCGAACACAAGTGTCTGCTTCGGAGCCAATTGGTTCACGCCGACGACATCGCCAAGGGAGACCAAGGCGATGGTCGCGCCGTTGCCGGGATTCGCCGGCAAGTGTACCGCTTCCAGCACAGCGGCCGTCAGTGAGATATCGGGCGCGCCGTGCTCTTTCTTACAAAGGTCCAGAACTTCTTTGATGGCCGCAGCATCAAGTGTACCGCCCGTTACAATACGCCGCAGTGCATCTCGCTGCCACATCGGCCGCCCTTGCGACCAATCCAGTATCGTTTGAAGCCAGTTTTCGGCGGGGCGGCTTGGTGCATGGTTAGAGCTTTACTTGAGGTATTCTGGAACAACAGCAGCAGCCCGCAACCTATACTAGCGCACGAAACATACAACCGGTGGGGTGTGGGAACTCGGAGTTATCAACAAAATGAAGGCTCGACGCCGGCGCGTTGATTTTCCACCTTCATGTTTCTTCCCGCGACACACCCACAACGGTGCCCCGGTTACCGCAATGCCGAATGCCGAATGCCGATTGATGTCTGCTATTGCCATTGATTGGCTCAAAGCCGACAGGCTGCCTCCGGCCCCAAATCAGTCATTGCGATTCAGGTTGTGCGGATTGGAAATGATTTCTGCTTCGTCCCAAGGATTCGCGCTAGGATATGCAAGTCTCCGTGGACTCAGGCCCAAGAATAGCACCTGGGACCTCTGAGATGCGTCGGTAATAAGGCTGACCCACGTCCGGTCCTGTCGTCTGCACCTAAACGGTTCGGCCAACGCAGCCACTTAAATCCTTGCTGAACCGTTCGCCTGCGTGTGTATCTGGCATATGCAATTTCCACTTGAGCGGGGTTGGAAAATGGAATATACAATTGCTGCTTTCGTGGAATTGCGCTGTTACGTCATGTATTCTACGAGGATCAGAGGGGGGAATACCTGAATTGTTGTGAAGAGTGCAATCCTGTGAGTGATTGCATTGCTGAACGATTGTTGAAAAGTTGAATTCCTACTGTGGCTTTGGTCTCGGTAGGAGCGAAGAATTACTGTGAGTTTACTTCTTGGCCGACATGGTCCACGCGGGTTCGCAAACGACTAGGCTGAATTTCGGGCTTCACTAAATGGATGCGCAACGAGGTTGTTCACGATGGCCTCGCTCTCTGTTTTGCGCTTGCGCTTTTCCGTGCAGGTCGTTGTGGGTCAGCCCCATTCGACCTGTCCGCGGCTGGATTTCCTATGCGAAGATAGGGCGTCTCTGCCCGTTTTCCGTCGCGTTTCCAATCTGTTCGCCCGTGTAAATCAATTGGGCAGTCGCAACGATCTACGCCTGGTGACGGGCGAACTTGTCGAACAAGGATGGGGGCAGCAGTGGGGCTTGGAACCGACGCGCGTCCGGTCGGCTGGCAGGACATTATCAATCCGCAGATAACCCGCCGTGGTCTGCTTGGCGGTCTCGGCGCCGCGCCGCTATTGTTGTACGCGAGCAAGAGCCACGCGGAAGGGGAGTCTTGGTACGATCTGCAGTTTGAACTGGCCGAGGACCAGAGATCGCTAACCGTTCTCGAGATCAAGGTTACACCCGCGGGCAAGCCGAATGCTGACGCGAATGCCGCGTCGCCGGACACTCGTGTGGTCGCGTGCTGGTGGAACATACCTGCACTTGCCTTTGGGCCGGCAGCTTACTTCGACATGGAAGAGCCGGCAGCGGGAGACATCGGCAAGGTCGGGCCTGCTCCGGCGCGCACTGTCTATGCTCGCAACGTCGATTACGGATTGCGCTTCGCCAAGGGCGATAAGTCGACAGTCAAAGCTGGCAGCAGCAAACCCGGTTTCATCGGGTTCAGGTTTCAGAGGCCGGGCACGCGGTGGACCATCGAATACATAACCGACCTGTGGCTTCTGACGAAGGGCGGCGTGGACAGTATCCGCGCAAGCAGGCCCGCGGAATTCCATGCCTTCATGGATCCCGATCCGGATCCAGGCACCCGACCGCTGCCGTTCGAGGATGTCGTTCACAGTCGCGTCGGGTCGACCCTTGACATCATGTTCGCAGGTCAGGTCGGCGTACGGCCGGGTTCGTCCGGATATCTCCGAGTGACGCTGGATCGAAATCTGGTTTGGACCGTCAAGCGAGCCGGTGACAACGCCGTCTCGGCTCTGGATGGCCGGCTGGATATTTCCGAGTTCAATTTTGCATGGCGGCGGGCAAATCCCGAGGCGGCCCCGACGGATGCGGCACGGAGCGGCTCGACGGAAGCGATCTATTTTTCCGGGCAAGCGGGCCCTAATGATATGAAACTGACGGGTAGCGCTGGCGTTCTGGAGATTGGCCGGTCCGATGGTCACCAAGTCAGGCTGCGCCCCGGCGATCTCTGTACAGTCAATCTTGATGTCATTGCTGGACCCGCCTCGTCGCTGCCGCGACAAATGCAGGTCGTTTCGGCCCTCAGCATCGGTGAAGGCGTGCTTCAGGTTCGCAACGGTACAAGGACCCTGACGGATGGCGTCGCAGGCCGAAATCTTGTGTTCGCTCAGACCGACACTCCCCAGACCAACCTGCCGCGGATACGGCGTACGGTCCTATGGGGACAAGCCAGCGGTACCGGCCCCTTGGTCGGAAAGCCGGATGCGAAACATCTGAAGTGGCAGGAGAAGGGGGAGGTTCCTTCTCCCGTCGGCCTTCTCGGAATTGGTGCGCCGCAAGCAACGACGCGCCGCCGGCAGACTGAGGGCGAGGGTGCGGATTCCTCGAATGAGGCACTTCCTCCTGAAACTACTCCCGCGAAGGATAAGCCTGAGGCTGCTCCGCTCGAAGTGACAATCACCGGCCCGCAGGCATGTAAGCCGATCGCGTCCGTCGACGCGACAGGCGACCATCTCGCACGCTTCTTCCAGGCTGTGAACGGCGATCGTGGCGGCGTACCCGATGCCACCCTTTATCTCCTTCATGATCGTCCGTACGGAAACACCGACGCTTCGGCGATACGGCGCATCCACTTCGACGTCTCGCTATTATCGACCAATGCTGCTCTTCCCGACACCAGCTTCAGCCGGCTAACCTTCAGGAACTCCGATCTCAGGCTGGTCTACGAGGACGGCGCGCCGATTGCGGAACTGAAAGGCGGCGAAGACCCGCGTCCGATCGCCGGGAGTTTCGTCTGGCTCGGGCCGATGTCTCCTGGTGAAAGACGCGCGTCCTTCGATCTTTCGGACGCGACGCTCACCTGCGGGCGCGACTACGACCTCATGAAGTTATGCCTTCGTTTTCGCGATCTCCTGCTTGAATATCAGCCTGAGCCCAGGATCGTGCCCGCCCGCGACGATGCGCGCGTCCATATCGGCGACGATGGCGCCGTGCATGATACTCGGCCAACCATTGTCGCGGAACTCAGCCCCCAACATGTAATGGAAGCAGCCATCTTTCGCCCCGAGGCTCCGCCGCTTCCCGACGTCGACCTGGATAAACCAGCCAATGCCGGCGACCAATGGTGGACCCGGGAGAACATTCTGGCTGCCCTTGCGAACGAGGCGGACCGGGAGAAACGAAAAAACCTTCGGCTGACCATTCAAGGCCTGAAGATTGAGCAGGAGGGGAAAACAAAGTCTGGTAAGCCGCAGCCGTTCAAGGCAATGGCCGAGGCTTTTGCGCAAAAGACGAAGGCGCTTCCTTCCGACCAGCAGATCTACATCGGGCCGTTCGCAATCGATGCGGATGGCATGGGCGTTGCGCGCGTGTTGATGACGCAGATCGGCCCTGCGGCGGTAAAAGCCGAGGTTGACGACCTGCTTGTGCGCGTTAACGTCCACGCGCACCCGGCCGGGCCTCTTTCCAAGCTGGGAAAGCTGGCTCCGGTAAAGCTTGACCCGACGTCGCCTGCGGTTGCCGGTACTGCAACGCCGGATTACCGCGGAAGCGCCCTTCGCAATGAGGCGGTGTTCGAGTCGCTGGAGCCCCTCTACGGGGTGTTTCGCACTTTCTGGCGTGACACGATCGTCACCTACCTTGCACTTGTCCAGCACAACGTCCCGTCAAAAGAGATCTTTGACAGGATCGGCTTTATCATGCCGGCTGATGCTGACCCGGCACGCTATCCAGAGTTTGGCGAGTTCCTGATCGAAAACAATCGTTTCGTCGGATATGACGAGGGCAAGCTCGCAATGTTGGTCGCACTGATGGTCGACCGGTTCGCCAAGTTCGCGCTCGGACTCGATTCTATCCCGGACCTCGTCGGAGCGCGCCTTTCGGGCAAGAGCAGGCTTGCCTTCCGCATCGACTGCGATCCGCCACAAACTGCCAATGCCTATGAGGCCGGAACGATGTCGAGTTCCGACGATGGGCCCAGCCGAACCGGACCTGGCATTTCCCGGTTCAAACCTATCCCGTTTACATTCGAAGGCTTGACCGATTGGTCGCGGTTCGAGCCTGCGGTCACAAAGCGCGCCAGAAAGCTCTTTGAGAGCCTTCCTTCCGGTCTCCTTCCTCGGCCCGGGAGCCGTTCAGCCAACCCAAGCGACCACGCAATGATGCGGTTTCAGGGTTTTTCGGAAGGGCCTATCACCGGTGCATCGCGGATGGCCGAGGTGCGCGCCTCGCTGAAGAGCGAACGTGTCGCCGATCTTTCCGGAAGAGGCGAGGCGCCGTTTCCTGGCGAGCCGCTCGACCTCGAAACGGCCATCGAGATTCCTGCGCGCCTGATCTTGTCGACAGCCCAGGACGCGGTGTGGCGCACCAATCGGCGCATGCCACCGGAAGTAACTTCTTCCGTAAACGACAGTCCCGTCGCGCCGGTTGATGGCGAGTCGATCGGGCTTGAAGAGGGCGTCGGTCTTGCCGGGCAAATCGAAACCGTTAGTGTCCAGCCGCGCGACCTATGGTCTGTGCGGCTCGAAACTGACTTTCTCAAACCGGATCTAAGGGCCGTGTCTTCACCCGATCTTCGTCCGTCGGCTCTCATCGGTCCACGAGAGCCGGGGACTGCGCGGTTTCCGGGGGAGGGTGCTCCGCCACGCGGTCCCTATGCCCCCTGGTTTATCGGGCCTGAGCAGCTTGAAAGCGGTACGGTGGCCGCGCAGACCCTTGCAGATGAACTCAAGGATCCCGATCTTTGCCTGGCCCCCAAGGCGCCCAGCAAATACAGGCTCATCCGCTGGCTATGCGAACGCGCAGGTTTCCGGCAGAGCCTTCCCGTCGAAGACTATACCCTTTTCCGCACATCGCTCGATGCGTTCGACCGTCACCAACTGGTCCTTTTGACATCGACTTACGGTCTCCCGGTCATCGGCAAACGGAAAGCTGCCCCAGGCAGTGACGAAGACGCGGATCGCGCTGGTGGACTTGTTACGGATTCTGGCCAGATCGAGCCCGGCGAGGCATTCTCGCTGCTCGACGCGACTGACGATCAGGCACTTCACAAGCCCGTCTCGTTCAAGGTTAAGGCATTGTCGCTGACTGCGCTTGGCGGCTCGTTCCTACATGAAACGTCCTTCAAGCCTTCGGCCGGCGCCAACGATTTCCGCGGCCGCAAAATATTCGAAGGTTTCTCGATCGACACCCTGCAGCAGGACATCGTGCTCGGTCGGGATATTCGAACGGAAGTTGTATACAAGGGTTATTGCCTACCATTAGGACATCAAGCTTCCTTTATAAAACTGACGGAACGGATCTTTCTTCGCACGCCAAACAGCGGCATCAAAGCAATGCTGCGGCAGCGGATGTTCTTGCGCATAAGCGAGCCCGAAAAGCTCTACGGTGCGCTCGCGCAGCCGCATGCCGGGCGCATGTGGTGCGCCAAGAGGGTCAGGCTGCTTGCTGACAAGACGCCGGATATCCTAGACCCAAGCATCCCCCTCGGCCCGTTGAGTGAACAGAATCCGGAAAGCCTCAATGGCCGGATTTTTCTGGGTGACGGGCCAGGACTGGCCTTCTGGCCGCGCACCGATATAACCACCGACGGCCTGCACCGCTTTGAGGTGACATTTGACGGCACCCCGACCTCGCTGCCCATGATCTTCGTCGACAATATCGCGGCAACGACCGGCGAGTCCCTCAAGCGAGCAGTCGATCACTATAACGGCAAACTTGCTCCCGATGCTACGCCCGGCCTACAGGACATTCTTTTGAGAAATCGCACCCTGGCCGTCGGCGGGGGCAAGATCGACTTTGCACCCAACAGCAAAGCCGGTGAGGCTCAGTTCGAAACCGAAGAGATTCTGGTGCGCGCCCATGGCCGGACTCGCGTCGTCGAGGCAGACAGTTGGACGGGTGAACTGGAGGGCATCGACAACTTCGTCACGTCGGGCGTGCTTGAAGGTGCCGGACAGCCGCCCTTCTATCCAGCCATGCAGAAGGCAAAAATCAGACTAGGTCCGGTTGAGCGCCTGAGCGGGGGCACGCCGAGCGCTGTGGAGGTGCAATACGACGGGCACTATGTCCTTTATGGCTTTGACAAGGACAGCGTGGCGCGCGGCCTCGAACCGGCGAAGGGCGCCAATGCCAATCCCCAGGAAGTGTTTCTCAACCTGCGCAGCGTGCTGAATTTCGGCATGGGCGGCAATGGCGACCGCGCAGGCGGGATTGCCCGCCCCGAATCCAATATTGTGGCGATCAGCCGAAGCAAGGGCCCGCTTGGAGGCGACGAAACGACCTGGTGGAGTACCGGTCGCCAAAACAGGGCCCCAGATGTCAACAAGGTCGAGCAGGTTAACGGAAAGCCCATCGACGCCAAGCTCGACACGGCGATGGGGTCGACAACGCTTGTTTCGCTGGCACACTACTTCAATAAAGAAGTGCCGCGGCCGGCGCTGACACCACTGAAAGAAGACCGGCAGCCTGCCTTCGCGCCCAAGACGCCGGATGCCGCCAACCTAGAGATATTGAATCAGGTCCAGTCCTTCTTCAGCTTGGACGCCAAACTGCTTGGCACGGTCAAGCTCAAGGACCTGATGACGCTGCTCGACCTCAAGTTGGACAGCATCCCCGTTTTGAAGGAGGGACTGGAATACGGCACCGCCGCCCTGCGTAACGCCAACTCCCAACTCGATGGCCTGAGCAACGACGTGCGCGAGCGCGTTCTCGCACCGCTCCGCGATGTGATCCGGCAGTTGCGCGCCGAATGGAACGCACTTGACCAGTCGCTCCGGAACAAAAAAGTAGAAGTCCCTATTCCTGGGGCCGGTTCGAAATCCACCGCACTCAGCCTTGCAGACATCTATCCCGAGGTGAATCAAGGCTTGTCATCCGTCGAGAAGGCGTTGGACGAAGCACTGGCGGCCGAGGACGCCACGGCGCTCGTCCCAAGACTAGCAGCGGTGCATTCCGCTGCCCGGGAACTCATTCGCGGACTTTCCATTATCGCGTCGAACCCGGTGGAACGGCTTGAGGACGCTGTCATCGGCAGCCTGCAGGCGCGCATCTTGGAGGTAACAGACGCGATTGCGCAGTTGCAGCCGCTTGTCGCAAGCCTAGAGCAACTGGCGACAGATTTGCTCGACGCGGCGGCCACCGACGCGGCCGAACAGGCCGCCGACTGGATATACGGGAAAATGGCCGGCGCGGTCCCTAAGTCCGAGGTCGATCTCCAGGCTTCGATGAAACTTCTTCATCTCTTCCCGCTCGCAGCCGTGCCGCTCGATCTCTCGGTCGTTCTGAAGGCGCTGGTCGCCGACATCAACAAGGACGCCGCGTCATTGGGCAAGGCGATTCTTGGTTCGTCGCCGCCAGACAAGGGCGTTGGCCCGATCCTCGTCGAAGCTGTCAGGGACGCCGCTCGTCAGGCGATCCGGCCGACCCTGAAGAACGTGCTTCTGTCGCTCCTACAGGGCCAATCCGTCGAGGCCGCTCTCACGGCAGGCGTCGGCGAGTATCAATCCCAGGTAAGCTCGAAGGTCAAGACGGCGATAGACATCGCAAAAACTGCGGTTGCGGCGTTCAAAACCTCTGCGGCGGACGCTGAACGTCGCGCCGCGCTCGGCCTTGAGGCGGCGCTCAACCAATACGCCGAGCAACTGCTTACAGACACGATCGACTGGGGCCTCAAGCAATATCCTGACGAAATTCAGGTGCTGGTCGCCGGCGTCGAGCGCGCGAGCCACGCGTTTGACAGCGTCAAACGCGTGGCGGATGCAGTTAAGAACGCCAAACTTCAGGAGAACCCCAACGCCGAACTTCAGGAGATCCTCAACGCCGGCGGAACGTTCGCCGCGGAGGTGCTCGGCATCGATGTCGACGGTATGGCGGAAAGCTTCCGGCAGACCGTAACGGCGCCGATTGCCGCATCGGTTCGCGAGGCACGAAAAACCTTGCTTCCGGACCAGGTGGTGTCCGTAAAGGCCGACATCCTTCTGCGTGAAATCGAGGCCTGCGCGCCTTTAAAATTGGCAACGCCGCAAAAGTCGACATTGCCGTTGCTTGATGTCAATCAGAAGGCGGAAGCGAGCACATCGCTGCTAGTGGGCCTTGCAACCGCCCTCAAGACAATCGAGGAAGTTCGTGCCTCACTGCCCGCGGTTACGAAAGCGGCCTCTTCGTCCGGATTTGAAGCGGTCTCATCGAAGCTGACTACGTTCGTTTCCAACCTGGAGACGTTCCTTGGCGTCGAGGACTCGCGACCGGGTGGTGTGTCCAACGAGATTGCCGGGCTCTACAGCGACATCGTCGATCTCACCGTGGCCGTCACTGATCTCGACCTCTCGTTTTCGGGCGACGACATCGACCTTGCCAAGATCGAGCGGATCGGCTCGCTTGCAAAGCAGATCCGCTTCCTGGCAAAAGCGATTGCCGATCACCTCACCGCAATCGTCAGGTCGACGGGACAGTTTGCACAACAGAACCCCGAATTCATAGCCGCAGGCATGATCGCCGGAAACGTCGTCGTCTTCGCCAGCAGCAACGGCATCAACCTCAATACCATCGACCAAACGGTGCGGGCAGCCCTTGAGAATGCCCGCAGCCGGGCGGATCTCCTTGAAAAAAGCCTTGTTTCAGCTCTCGTTCCGGTGATCGATCTCGGCCTTGCCTCGATCGGCACGACCACAGCAGGGACGGCGCAAGGGATCAAAACACTGGAAGACCAGCTTCCCCTGTTGAACGGCCTTGCGTCGAAGGCAGGATTGTCGCTCGATCCGGAAGTGGTGAACCTGCAGAAAAGGCTTGCGAGCATTAGAGTGCAACTGACCACCTACGGCAATCTGAAGGTGTCATCTACCCCGACTGATCAGGCATCGCTTGTAGCACTCTTCGCCGCCCCTCTGAAAGAAGGCGGTCACCCCACACTGAAGGAGCTTTCCGTCCTTGATGGTGGCGTCTCGGAATTGCACAAAGCCGCAAAGGACCTGCGAGATCTCGAATCCGCACTCTTGCGCGAATGGCGCGCGCTGCAAAAGCGCCTTGAGGGCGCGCCAGCGGAAATCAAGGAGGCCGCCGAAAACGCGGTCGTCACCCTTGGCCTCTTCGACAAGCTGGCGACCGGTTACGATCAAATCAAGGTCCTGCGCAACCAGCTCCTGTCGCAAGCCGCCGAAAACACCTTCTTTGCCCCATTCGCCCGAAGGGCGCTCATCGTCGAGACGCTGAGCGGACTGGGCCCTGCGGGCAACGGCGCCTGCAACGTGAACGATCCGAAAGAGCAAAACGCCGTGCTCGCCGAATGTGATCGCCTGGCCCAGGAGGTGATGGTTTTTGTGGACGCCCGCAAGCTCGCGGGTCTCAAGGATGACGAGCGCTCGAAACTGCGCCAGCGAATTGTGTTGGCGCTGCGTGGATGGAGCAATGGTCAGGCATCGCCGCTGCTCATCGTCGAGCAGGCCAAGGAAATGGGCAAAGACCTTCTTCGCGGCAATGTCCTGTCGGCGGTCGATCTTGGAGCATTCCGCGATCAGCTCGAGGATTCCATTGCGGCACTCATTCCAACCAAGGTCAAGTTCTCCTACGATTTTGGCTCGACCGTGGCGGAGCCGCCAGGCGCCAAAGATATCTTCCAACCGAAACAGGGCTCTGACTTCAATATTGTCGTCAGGGCCTCATACGATCTCCTGACGCAAAAGAGCGATTATTCCGCAAGCGCCAATCTGGGCCCGTTCGACATCTATCTCATCGGGGACGTAGCCGACGCGTTGCGCCTTTCGTTCGGCGGAGCCGCCTTTAGCGTCAGCAGCGGGTCCAGCGCGCGGTTCGATGTCAAGTACGAGGACTTCGAAATCGGCAAGGACCTAGAATTCGCCCAGCAACTGCAAAGCTACCTTACGCCGAAGGAGGGGAATGGCGTCTTCATTCAACCGATGACGCGCGGCGCGGGCATCGAGGTCGGATACGGGATCAACCTCGGTACAATCGGCGTGGGCGTCACATCGTTTTTCAATGTGTCACTGAACGTTTCCGCAGAGCTGCCCTTCGGGGACGACGAATCCCTCTTCAAGGTATCTCTTGGCAGGCGCCTGTCTCCCTTCGGCATGGGCGTTCTGCCGTTCGTCGGGTCGGGGTATTTTTCAATCTACGCCGCGGCCGATGGAGTCCGCGGATTTGAAGCGTCATTCGAATACGGCGGCGGCGGTGCGATCGGATTCGGTCCCTTGAGCGCCCAATGCCGAATTTCCGCCGGTGTCTTTGTTCGCATTCTCAAGGTAAATAACAAAAAAACTACAGAGATTTACGGAACTTTCTTCGCAGGTGGGTCGGCGAGTATCTGGGTATTCCAGTTTTCTACCTCACTTTACGTGAGGTTGGGGACCGCCGAAGGCGGAGCCATGTACGGCGAGGCGATTTATTCGTTTTCATTTAGCCTAGGGATAGCTGACTACGATTATTCAATTACAGCATTTAAAAAAGAAAACTCCCTCGGCTCCAAGCGAGCGGCATCGCTGCCTGACGGTGGCGGAAAAACCCGCTTTGCCACCGCTGACGCTCCCTTTGGGATTGATCCCATCATTACCGGCAGCCCCGTCGAGGACGCGCCGGGCTTCACCAAAATCAAGACTGCAAACCAACTCACGGACTGGAACGGCTACGCGGCCTACTTCGACGTCGGCCTGCTCGAGGGATTGTCACCATGATCGACCAACTTTTCGTGCCTGTCCGCCCGTTGCTTCGCGTGGTTGCCAATGGCCGGCGTAGGGGAAAAAATGGGGATGTTCTCAAGTTCACCCTGATCGCGACGCCTGAGTACGACAGCAAACAGCCTTTCACGGCGGAAGACGGCGCCTTCGAGTTCGCCAATTGGCCGAAGGAAATGGCGGAGAGGATGCGCAACGGTCGCGCTGAAGGACCGTTTGCGGGCAAAGTGACGCCTGCAGGCAATGCGCGACTGCGGCTCCATGCACGTGCCATCATTGCAGCGGCTATCCCTGATATCGCCCCCGGCTCGGACTGGCAGGAGGTACTCTTGGAGGCCGCGGCCTCAAAAGCCTTCGACAACCCCAATCAGTGGACGGAGATAAATGCGATATGGCAGGGATCCCTTGCCGGACCCATAGCTGGTAACTGGAGAGACTTGGCACTCGACATCGAGCGGTCACTGACGGGCGCGAAACGCTCCTCTGATTTGCAGAAGGAATATTCGGGAACGCCCGTTATTGATGCGCATGGCGCCATCATCGCCGCGCCCCATGACGCGGAACAGACTGTTACCGTCAAGGGGGTGGTTCCGATCCGCCAAAGTGACCTTGCCATCGAGGAGGAATCGGAGCGTGCCGTCCGCATCCTTGCAAAGCAACAGGGTGGACCTTTCGCGGTACTCGATGAGCGCGAAGAGCCGGAGGAAGCCGGCTATGAGGAAAAATTCAGGTCGGTCACCGATGGGACCAACGAGGAGCGCAAGCGCACCCAGGCAACTTCGTTGCAGGTGGCGGCCCTGGTCTCAGGCGGGCCTGCCATCGCCAATGACGCGCCGAAACCAACAACAGCCTCGATTATCCCCCAACCCGGTGACGTCGTCGCTGAGCAGGTTCCAAAGGAAGCCCCTCTAGTTGGCGCTGGCCCTCCGACCTCCGATCGCGGCAAGCGACGGGCAACACACCAGTATGGAACCTGGCTGCAGCGTCGAGCGAAATACCGAAGCGACAGCAGAACCTCCCGCCCCGTGGTAGACGACAAACCCGATCAGGTGCCCGCTGCGGCACTCCGCGAGCGCCACAGAGGTGTGTTTTTCGCCCTGCAGGGCGATCCGACGCTCGCACGGCTGTTCTGCATGGCAATCGACTTCGAGGTCGAGGAGGCGCGTCTGACGGAAAAGGTTGCGGCCGAGAAAGTCCACCTGGCCGTTTGGACGCCAAGCCCGCGGCGCGCATTGATTGCCACGGCCGCGCGGCGTCATGAGAATGGGTTCTGGCCGGTGTCCGCCTTCGAAGCCCACGTGGTGAAGTCGAAAACGAATGGAAGCTTCGAGATCCTTCATAGTGACGATCTCGTCGAGCAGCGTGATGGTATCTGGAGGTTGGGCACATGCTGCAAGGTCGATGCCGGCGGCGGCGAGGCAGCGGTTCCGCGCTACGATATCGTGTCGCTCGATCTTCGCCGTTCCATTGATGGCAAGACCACGGGCCGAGACCGTGGGGAGGAACATCACACCGCCGGCTTTACAATCCTCGATCGTGGCCGCGCCGACCAGATCGCGCGAGATCTGGCCCTGTCGGCGATGCAAGCGCAAACACTACCGGGCAAGGGGGCCGTGATCGTCCTTCATGCAGAGGAATTGACAGTCGGTCGCAGGATCGACATTGCGGCGGTGGCTCCTGGCGCGAAACTTGGCAGTGTCACCTGGCGAAGTCTTATGCATCGCTACGTTGATTTCGATTTCAAATCGCGAGATCCGGTCGCCGAGGCAGTCCTGAAACAACTGTTTCCGGGAAAGGGGCAAAAGGGCATCCTCGAGGAGGTGTCGTTTCAGGTGGCAGCTCGCTACATGCCGATCACCGGACAGGACGTTGAAGCTGTCGCGGAAGAAGCGATTTTCCTCTGGGATGGCACGCCTGCCGGCGTTCTCACGGATGCCGGTGTGGGGAACGTCGATTTGCCGAGCTTTTTCCCGTTCGATCGCACGTTTGCACTGCCTGACGAGGAAGGGCTTCGTGTAGCACCGTTGCGATTCGGTTTTCCGTACATGTGCCGCTGCCGTTCAATGTTCCTCGGGGGAGGTTCCCCCGACGCCTCCGATGAGAGCACCAAGGCCACCACCGACAGTTTAAGCGTTCTACCGGTTGCCGCCGGCGATGTTGCCCAGCCGCGTCGCTTCCTTCGCCACGAGAGCATCGCGGCACCGGTCCTGATGCTACCAAAGCACCTGGCGGAGGCGCGATCGCTTCATATGGGCTATGAACAGGCCGACCAGGCCATCGTACGTTCCTGGAACGACGTCTCTTCGGCGCTCGAAACAATCAGTGACCTCGACGACATAAGAGGGGAATATGTCGGAGGGCCCGCACGCACGACGCCGGAAAGTACGATGCGTGTTCTTCTTGCTCCTGAAGCCGCGCTTGATCTCGTCGTGCGTCACGGGCAATTCGACAAGGGCAACGTGTCGCGCGTTCGCCGAGGTGGCTTGATGGACGTATCGTTCGCGCCGAGACCATTGCCCGATCCGTCTCAAGCGACGAACACACCACGCCCCAGTGGCTTTCCGATTGTAATCACCAGCAAGCGGGACACGTTTGATCCGGAAGGCGCAATCTATCGCCGCAAGCTGGCGAATCCACAGAAAGACCTGCAAGAGCGAGGCATTCCTGTTTTCGAGCCTGGTGGAACCAACGCGACGCCGAACGGCGGGCTTGGATATCTCGTGGATCCGGCCATCAACCACTATTCGATAAGAGCCCGTATCCGGGGAGGGGATCGTTACCTCGAAGGCTCGATCGAGGCGTCGGCGTTCTCCGAACAGGGATATCCGGATGTGCTGCCGCTCGTCGTGAGCGTCACGAAAGCCGCTGGCAACTCGAAGACCGTTCGCCCAGCACATGCAACGAAGATCAGCGAGATTGCAGTCGTGGCCGGACCAACCTGGCTTGACGATGCCGGCAAGCTTGGGTCGACAAAGCCCAAACGGGGCACGCGGGTCAGTCACGTCCAGGTGAGGCTCTATGCAGGTGAGGACTACGATCTGGAGGTCGCTTGCCTTCCGGAAGGTTCGATGTTGGCAAGGCGCTTTTCAGTGTCTGAAACAATAGCACTGCTGTTTAAGGCAGCAGGTGCCGACAAAAAAAAGCTGGAGCTCCTATCACAGATCTGCGGCGGAGAGATCGCGGATGCATGTGGTCCAGCAGTTGAATGCCAGCAAGTGATCGGACTTTGTGGCGAGGCAATCCCTGCGCAGGGAATTGTCGATAAGGTTGCGGCCAATCTCCTGGCGGCGATGAAGACGAAGTGGCCAGTTGAGGAAGTCGCTGCCGTCACGACGCTGCGGGTGTGTCATGCCGTCAACAAACCGGCGCTTTTGGCCAATTGGCGGAACAAGGCTTCGCTGAAGGCTGTCCGCCAAGACTACGAATTGGCTTGTGACGTAATTCTCAATCCAAAGCTCAGCGATGAGCTGAAGGCAACCGGCCTCTTTCTTCAGGGGCAGATTGAAGTCGATCTCGCCTTGGTCGACACCCTACAGATCGTGGCCGAGACCGTTGCAACCGATGGCGCGCTTCTCGACTCTCGCGACCGCGGGCGCAGCTCGATCTCCAAGCGCACCGGACGATGGCCAGTAATGATGACCAAGGATGGCGAACGTGCTTACGTGTCTGCGACCGATGTTGTTGGCTTCAGGGTCGCCGAGGACGGCTCCGTGACCTTGCCCCACCAGACGGTGACGCTACTGAATGTCGGCAACTTGCCTGCTCACGGCGCACTCGGGCAAGTAATCTCGCTTGTGAACACCGGCAACACCTGCGAGGTGCCAGAAGACCTTGAGTTCGGCGCGACGCCAACGGGAAAGAACCCCGGCGAGCCCGTGTTCGGTCCCACGACAGACCGATTGACCCAGATCGAGCTCGCACCGCTTTTTGCCGCGGCTGGTATGTCGGTTCCGATCATCTTTCAGATGGCCATGGAAGAAGGGGCCAAGGATGTTGCGCGACGGACACGCGTACTGAAGATACAGCGTCCTCATGTGTTCAAGGACACACTTGCCCGAAAGCTCACCCTGAAACTCGTGTCGACTTCCAGACATGCCGCGGCCTTCGAAACGACACCGCGATACCTGCAGGGCAGGGAACAGCTTCTCTATCGTCGCCAGCCGCTCAAGCGGACGGACCAGGCCGTCATGAATACGGACTATGCCGAGATCTGGATGAGATCGACGGTGCGGCCGGCCGTTCCCGATTTGCGGCGGCCCGAGCCCTCCTTCACCATCTCCCGCAAGTCCGAACCGGCCGGCGATGGCAAGAAGCACATATTGGTCCGCACGGCAAAGACAAGGCTTTATTTCGGGCGCGGGTGGTTCAGTTCGGGTGAGGGCGAGCGGGTCGGAATTGTGCTCTGGCCGCCGGATTACGCCACTCTCAAGAGCAGCGACGTTGACGCGGACAAGATCAGGTTCAACGACCGGAACCTGAGAGTGCGCGATTTTGAAGATTCCGACCTAGGCGAGGGGGGCAGTTTCATAACGCGATGGGGCGGAGATCCAATTCGCAAGGACCCCACGGACCAGGAGGCGAACTTTATACCTCCGGATGCTTTCGAAGATCTGAAGCGGCTTGGACAGGCCCCGCATCGCCCAGAGATAGTGCCACGCGCACTCATGCCCATCCCTCGCGCTGCCTCGGGGACGGCCACGGAATATCTTCCCGTTTCCTTGCTGACCTATGAGCCATGCTTCGACCTCGATCGCGAAGAGTGGTACGTGGATGTCGATCTCAAACCGATCCGAGCGTCGGAACCTTTCGTTCGCTTCGGGATCGTGCGTTACCAGGCCCAGTCCATCTCTCCCAGCATCATGGTGTCAGAGCCGGTGAGCGTGACCATGCAACTCCTGGCCGAGCGCCAGATCGAAATCACGACAAAGGGCAAGGACACACAGGATCGCTTTGTTTCCATCAGGGTCAGCGGGCTCGGATCACATGATATCAAGGATATCTTCCCAGACTTGCTTCCCGACGCCGACGAGGCGTGGTCGGCCAATTTCGACACACTTCGCCGGCCAAAGATGAAGCTTTCGCTGTTTCACGAGGTTGAGGATGGTGAGAACGGCGTTGTCCGCACCCCCATCGAGACCACCCCGGAAAAAAGCACGACCGTCGGCCCGGCGATGGATGAGAACTTTCACTGCGAGGTCGAACCGACGATCGAAAACGCCAACCTGGTCTGGGAGGTCGATTTCAACTTCGCAGCCGCCGCGCTCGATGATCTCGGCCGGGGCCGTATCGTCGCCTATGTCGAAGAGGTGGACCGGCGTATGCCGGCAGCCTACCGGAAGGAACCGGCCCCGCTTAAGAGCATGTTCGCGCTGAACTCATTTGTTGAGTCAGGCCCGCGCTTCAGCGCGCGCGTGCCGTTCCTTGAGAAAACGTAGCAGACAGGAAAGGAAAGTTTGATGGGTAGTTTGAGTATCTGGCATTGGTTGATCGTTCTGGGGATTCTCATGCTTCTATTCGGCCGCGGCCGCATCTCCGGTCTGCTTGGTGACATCGGTCAGGGCATCGGAAACCTGAAGCGGCATCTGAAAGACTGACCAATAAACCCGCGCACGGGTTTTCAGTGAAGCTGGAAAATGGATCAAAGGAGGTTGCAATGAGGTACTCGCTCCGAAAAGTTTTTATCGCAACAGGCGCGCTGCTCGCTGCCACGACTGCGCAGGCCGGTATCGACGAACAAAAGAAAGCATGCTCGAGCCAGCAGACCGCCGATCTGAACGAGGCGCTCAAAGCAGCAAAGAGCGGTCTGCTGAAGACGATCAAGTCAATCGGTTCGCCCACTGCCGCTGACGAGAACAGGTTTGTTGCGTGGTTCGGCGTCGGCACCCCTGCGGATATACAGTCAGTGCGCGGTGTTTATGAAACAGCGCTGACGTTGACCTCGATCTCGACATACTGGTGCCCGAACAACAGTATTCCAGAGTTGGTGTGGGATATAGGTGACATGGCCGCTGTTCACCCCGACGCTCCGGGTGCAATGTTCTTTACGCCGGAGTTTTTTACCCATCCTAAGGCGGGCACGGACAGCCAGCAGGGCACGATTGTGCATGAACTGTCGCATCGTTCGGGTGCGACGTTGCATCCCGAAGTCTATCAGCCAGGGCCGGCCAAAAACCTTGCTGTAAGCGACCCTGCCAAGGCCCGCAAGAACGGCGACAATTTTCAATATTACTACGAAAATCTGATGTTCGGCACACCCTGAGCGCGACGACATTGGAGTGCCTATGGTAAATCGATCGTCCTGGAACGCTAATCGGGGTAGATACAATGAAAAGACGATTTCATTTTTGCATTTGCCTAGCGGCTGGTTTAGCGGCATTCGCTCCCTCGGCGCATGCAGATTACTCGGTTTTTCGCGGAGCGCTGGGATCTGGCACTTGTATAATTCGAGACGCTACAGCCGCAGGTCCGCAGTATCCACAGATATTAGCTATCACTGGGGATTTACCGGCAGCTTGCAAAGCGGCGGCCACGTTCAAGACTGAGGATGCTGGAGCGGCCGGCAAATGCTACACCTATTCGGAGGACACCGTAACGGCCTGCTTAAATAACGGCGTGACCCTCAAGCCGTAAATTGTGAGATCGCCCGGCAACGCCCGAGACCTGCCAAATAGGAGTAACGAGGGTTCCCACCGGGGCCAGCCTCCAACTTTGTTCAACAGACAGATGATCTCCATGTGCGCCGCGTATTTTTGGTGCGCGACCGTATTTCCGTATTTGGGGCTGACTACAGATGCTTGAAAGGCACGTATCCAGATTCATGGGTAGACGTCCCAACGAGGTACCCGGACAAGACGGCGCGATGCCCACTCGAAAGTCCTGGCTATCCGAGCGGTACCAGGCCGCCAATTCACGGCGGCGGGAAGCGCGAAACCAGCGAAGCATAAGTGCCGCAACGATAGCAGCCGCAAGCAGCCACCCAAGATACCACACCGGTCCTGTCCGGAAGATTGCAGCGGCAGCGAGGAAGCTTGTCACGACCAACAACCAAGTGACGATCCGCAACGTGCGAAGAGGCCACCCTCGTTAGTGCGCTGCAGGGCCCAGGCAGCCACCACGTCCGCGAGCCACAGGCCGGTCACCGTGAAATTACTGAAGGCGACGAGGCCTTGGCGCGCGATCACCGCTTGGAAACTTCCGTGGAAGCTGCCGAACACCGCCCACCAGAAATGTAGAAGATAAGCCAGCAGCCCGACAGTCCAGAAGGCGCGCCACCAGCGGCGTGCTTGCCGCGCATCGATGTTAGTATCAAGGCGCTCTGTTCGACGGAGCGGAAATTATTACGGCATAGCCGAGTGAGGCTTAAACTTTACAAGCCTCTGTGTGATCAGGCCCCCGCAACCAATCTCTTCCATCTTCCCCTGTGACAATATCTGGATGTCTAGCTGCAAGAGGTCTGCCGCTCGCGGAAAAGCCGCGCCTTCCCTCGCCGACGCTAGCTCATCGTTCCCCAATGCTCACCATAACCTGAAGGCGTCAGCCCAAGCGAACGCAGCAAGGACGCAACACAAAACCAAGCCAAGCCCGCACACAAGCGGGCTCTTTTGTTGCTGCTAACCAGTCGAGGATCTACCCCCAAGGAGGCCGGCAAACAGGCAAAGCGCAAAAAGCGGCACAGGAAATCAACCAAATCCCGCAACGAAAATCTTCCCCACTTCCATCTCTCCAGAATATCCCAACGCCAATACCGCCGGTGCTTCGGTCCGTCGTAAGCATAGTGGGCTAGTCCTTGTCCGAATATTCACGTCTACTATCGAAATTTCGAATGTGCTAAAGTAATTTAGCGTGGTGCTTCAAGTTTCCGCGTACAGATTTCTATTGGTCTTTCCAGGCCTGCTGTCTCGTTCAGCCGGAGTATTTGTTTTCATGCAGTAAATCGATGAACTTTCCAGGAGGGAACAATGCGAAAATATGCATCTTCTCGATCGGCAATACGGCGCAGGGGGCGTTGGTTTCCGCTTGGGCTATCGATATCAAGCGTCTTCTGCGCCGTCACTCTTCTTACCGGGATTGCCGTTGCCCAGACACCCACCGAAGAGCAGCGCAACGAGGTTCGGGCAGCCTGCCGTTCCGATTTCATCGCACAATGTTCCGGCGTGCAGCCGGGTGGCATGGAGGCGCTGAATTGCCTGCAGCAACATGATTCCACTCTTTCCGCCGCCTGCCGCAAAGCGGTGTCTGCGATCACCGCCAAGCCGAAATCGACATCTGCAGAGCCATCTCAAACTGCGCCTGTTACGACAGGGGCGACGACGCCGGCACCGGCAGCTGGCGCTCAGACGGCGGCTCAACCGACCGAGGCGCAGCGCGATGCCGTTAAGTCAGCCTGCCGCTCCGATTTCATGGCGCAATGCTCCGGCGTGTCCCCGGGAGGTGCCGCGGCGCTCTCCTGTCTGCAGCAGCATAGTGCCCGTCTCTCGGCGCCCTGTCAGCAGGCCGTTGCGGCCGTCGGTGCAGCAGGCGCGCCCGCAGCCGGTGCAGGTGCTGCAACGGCTGCCGCACCGCCGGCAACCCGACCCGCCGGCATGCCTGTCTTTTCTCCGCGCGAGGAAATGATGATCGTGCGCGAGACCTGCGGGCCGGACTTCCGGGCTTTTTGCCGAATGGTGCCGATCGGCGGCGGGCGGGTCATCTCGTGCCTGCGGGACAATCTGCAGCGCGTATCGCCAGCCTGCCACAGGGTGCTGACCTCGGGGCTATAGCGGCCTTCCAATTTGTATCCGGTTTCACCGGGAATACCTGAGCCGTCAGGCGTTCTCCTGATGGTTCCTCACAGCCATTCCGCGATCGTTACAGCACGATCCGAAATCTCCGCATTCGATGAATTCAACGACGACACAAATGAAAGGCAGTTGTCATGTCATCGACTTCTCATCTATCGCGATTGAGACGAATATTAGCCTATTTCACCGTCGCCGCCGGCCTCGTTCTGCCGACACATGCATGGGCGGATGATGCAAAAGACCTTCTGAAGGCCATGTCCGATTTTCTGGTGGCGCAGAAGACGATATCCTTCAACTACCAGTCATCACTCGAGGCGGTGACGCCGGACTTCGAGAAGCTGCAATTCGTCAGTTCGGGTACGGCCAATATTACCCGGCCTGACAAACTGCGCGTGACGAGAACCGGCGGCTTTGCCGATATCGATGTCAGTTTCGACGGTTCGACGCTGACCGTGCATGGCAAGAACCTCGACGCCTACGCGAAGATCGACGGTAAGGGCTCGCTCGATGACCTGATCGACAGGCTCGCCGATGCTGGCGTGGAAGCACCGGGCGCCGATCTTCTCTCACCGCATGTCTTCGATATCCTGATGACCGATGTGACCGAGGCAAAACACATCTCGAGCGCCTTCGTGGACGGTGTGGAATGCGAATATCTGGCCTTCCGTACGCCGGGACTCGACTGGCAGATCTGGATACAGACGGGGCCGCAACCGATACCTCGGCGCTATGTGATCACCAGTAAACATGTCGTCCAGGCACCACAATACACGCTTGAGATCAGTGACTTCAAAAGCGGAGCGGACGTCGCCACCACGTCCTACGACATCGATATCCCGGCCAATGCCAAGACCGTCGATCTGAGCGAACTTCAATCGATCGATGAGCTTCCGGCGCCTGCCGTTACAGGAGATATGCAATGACCCGCAGCAAGCTCTTTTTCGCCCTCTGCCTTGCTAGTGTGATGACCTTCACGGATTTTCGTATAGAGGGGCAAGGTTCGCTGCCAGTGTCGATCGGCTTTGCCACACCGGCGGGTGCCGTCATCGGTCGGCCTCTAACGCCGCTCTCCTATGCCGGCGTTGCCCGCCGGACGACGCGCCGGGTTGTCCGGCGAACGGCGACGACGATTGCCGTTCTGCCTCCCGGTTGTATCTACGGCCCTTATTATGGCGGCTATTACTACCGCTGCGGTGGCTTGTATTATGCCAAGAGCGGCGGCGTCTATGTGCAGGTGATCGTGCAATAGGTGTCGGTCAGCCTATTGCACCCTGATCTCTGCCGCCTCTGCGACCGCAGGTGCTTTGCTGCGGCGCATTCTGAACTCTTCGAGGCGCTGCAGCACAACGTAGAAGGATGGAACGAACAGCACGGCAAGGCAGGTCGATGCGATCATGCCGCTGAAGACCGATATGCCGATCGACTTGCGGGCGGATGCGCCGGCTCCTGTTGCCAGGACGAGCGGCAGGACGCCGAGAATGAAGGCGAAGGATGTCATGAGGATCGGGCGGAAGCGCAGGCGGGCCGCCTCTACCGCGGCATCCAGTATCTCCATGCCTTCCTCGCGCTTTTCACGCGCATATTCGACGATCAGGATGGCGTTCTTCGATGCCAGCGCGATCAAAAGGATCAGGCCGATCTGGGTGTAGAGATTGTTGGCAACACCGGCCGCCATCAGCGCGCCGACCGTACCGAGCAGGGCAAGCGGGACGGCCAGCAGCACGGCAAGCGGCAGGATCCAGCTTTCATATTGGCCCGCAAGCACGAAATAGACGAGCAGCATGCCGAGCGCGAAGATATAGTAGATCTGTCCACCGACCGCCTTTTCCTGATAGGAGAGCGCCGTCCACTCATAACCGGTTCCTGTCGGCAAGGTCTGGTCGGCGATCTGTTCCATGACATCGAGCGCCTGGCCGGAGCTGAAGCCAGCGGCAGGTCCGCCAACGATGGTTGCTGACGGGTAGAGGTTGTAGAGGCTGATCAGTGAGGGGCCTTGCATCGGCTTGATATCGACAACGGTTCCAAGCGGCACCATCGTGCCATCGCCGGCCTTGACCTCCAGATTGCGGATATCGTCAGGAGTGACGCGAAATTCCGGAGATGCCTGGGCATAGACCTGGAATGTGCGGCCAAACTTATTGAACTGTGTCACGTAGCTCGATCCGACGTAGCCCGACAGCGCGGAGAAAACCTGTCCGACCGTGACGCCCAACGTCTCGGCCTTGATACGGTCGACCACGACCTCAAACTGCGGCACATTCGAGCGAAACGACGTGCTCAGCCTTTGCAGCGATGACTGCGCTTCGCCGTTTTTCACGATCGTATCGGTAAGGGACTGCAACAGTGCATAGTCGGAAACACCATTCTTGAGCTCTACCTGCATCGTGAAGCCGCTGGCATTGCCGACGCCCTGAATCGGGGGTGGCACGATGACCAGGGTTTTCGCGACCAGTACGTTTTGCAGCGCGCCGTTCAGATGCTGGTAGATGGACAGGAGATCCTGGCCCTTTTCCTTTAGCCTTTCGTCCCAGTCCTTCAGCACGACATAAGCAACGCCGGCATTCTGTAGGCTGGCATTGTTGTCGAGAACGGATATGCCACTGATCGTCAGGACCTGATCGACGCCCGGTGTCGCCTGGGCGATCTTGCCGACCTCCGCCATGACAGCGTCGGTGCGCTCCTTGGAGGCACCATCCGGCAGCTGTGCGCCAATCAGCACGTAGCCCTGGTCCTCGATCGGCAGGAATGCAGTCGGTACGCGCGTCAGCCCCCAGACGGCGACGCCCATCAGGGCCAGCGCAAGAACGACCATAACAGCGGCGTGGCGTGTCATCGCGCCGATCAGCCGGACGTATCCGCGTTCGCCCCAGTCGTAGATCTTGTTGAAGCCGCGATAGATGAAGTTGCGTTGTTCGGGAGGTACCGGCGTGCGCAGCCATAGGGCGCATTGCGTCGGTTTCAGCGTCACAGCATTGATGGCGCTGATCAGCGCCGTGGCTGCGATGACGAGGGCGAATTGCCGGTAAAGCTGGCCCGTCAGCCCTGGCAGGAAGGCGGCCGGAATGAAGACGGCCATCAGCACCAGCGTGATACCGATGACGGGGCCGAGCAGTTCGTCCATCGCCTTTTCGGCTGCCTGCCTGCCGGACATGCCGGCCTCGATATGCCTCGCAACCCCCTCGACGATGACGATTGCATCGTCGACGACGATCCCGATCGCGAGAACGATCGCAAACAGGGTGGAGAGGTTGACGGTAAAGCCCATGGCTGCCATCGCCGCAAAGGCGCCGATGATGGTGACGGGAACGGTCGTCGCCGGCACGAGCATGGCTCGCCAGTCCTGCAGAAACAGGAGGATAACGATGAGAACGAGAACGCCTGCCTCAATCAGCGTAACATAGACTTCGTTAATCGATGCCTTGACGAATTTCGTCGTATCGAAGGGCAGGTGATATTCGAGGCCCGGCGGGAAAGCCTTCGCCAGTTCCGCCATCTTCGCATCGACCGCCTGGGCCACGGCAATGGCGTTTGCTTCCGGCAATTGGGAGATACCGATACCGGCAGCCGGGCTGCCGTTCTGCATGAAGGTCTGGCTATAGGTTTGTGCACCGAGTTCAACCCGGCCGATATCGCGAATGCGCGTCACCCGGCCGCCGTCTGAACCGTCGACCTTGACGATGATGTTCTCGTAGTCGACCGCATCGTTCAGCCGGCCATTGATGTTGAGCGTGTATTGAAATGTCTGCCCTTGGGGAACCGGCGGAATGCCGATCTGGCCGGCCGTGACCTCCTGGCTCTGTTGCTGCACGACATTGACGATATCCTGCGGCGTCAGCCCGCGGGCCTGCAGCAGGTTCGGATCCATCCAGATGCGCATGGCATATTGGCCGGCGCCGAAGACCGTGACATTGCCGACGCCGGGCAGGCGGGCAAGTTCGTTCTGCAGGTTGATGACGGCGTAGTTGGAGAGGAACAGGCTGTCATAGCGGCTATCAGGCGAAGTCAGGCTGACGAAGCCGAGGATCGCAGTGGATTTCTTCTGGGTGCTGACGCCCTGAACCTGCACCGACTGCGGAAGCGACGACATGGCAATCGCAACACGGTTTTGCACCAGGACCTGTGCCTGATCGGGATCGGTACCGATGGCGAAGGTCACGGTCAGTGAGTAGGTGCCGTCGCTTGCGCTGGTGGACTGCATGTAGAGCATGTCCTGCACGCCGTTGACCTGCTGCTCGATCGGCAGGGCGACCGTATCGACGAGCGTCTTGGCGCTGGCGCCCGGGAAGCGCGTCGTCACCTGCACGGTCGGCGGAACGACATTCGGATATTGCGCCACAGGCAGTTGGAAGAGAGCCACCGCGCCAATGAGAACAAAGACCAACGCTAGAACATTGGCGAGCACCGGCCGTTCGATGAAGAAGCGCGAGATCATGCTGTTGTCCTTGGACGTTCAGATGAAGCGTGGTGGCGGATTTATTGTGTCGTCGCCGTGGCCTTTGCATCGGCGCCGGCTTCGGCCGGCTGCGTTTTCATATCGATTTTCTCGGGTGCAACCTTGCTGCCGGGTATCGCCTGCTGGATGCCTTGGATGACAACCCAGTCAGCCGGATCGAGGCCGGATTCGATGACGCGCAGCGCGCCTTCGCGTTGGCCCGTTTTGACCTGTTTCTGCTCGACAGCGTCATCTTTGCCGAGAACAAGCAGGTAGCTGCCGAGCTGGTTGGTGGCGATCGCATCGTCGCGTACGAGCAGCGCCTTTTCATTGTGGCCGATAGGCACGCGAACGCGCACAAAGAGGCCGGGCAGCATGGCCTTGTCCTTGTTGTCGAACAGAGCCCGGACCTGAAGCGTGCCGGTCGATGCATCGAGCTGCGGCGAGACGTAGTCGAGATGTCCCTTGTGGGGATAACCCTCCTCGGATTGCAGGCCGAGTTCGGCGGGGATACTCGGCAGGTCCGTCTGCTTGAAGGTGCGTCCCTGCTTTCTCAACATATCCTTGATCAGCAGCACCTGGGATTCGCTGACGTTGAAATAGGCGTAGATCGGATCCGTTTGAACGATGCTTGCAAGTTTGGTCGGGCCTGAGACGCCGACCAACGTGCCGATATCGACGAGGTGGTTGGTCACCGTACCGTCGAAGGGCGCAATAACTTCTGTATAGCCGAGGTTGATCGTCGCGAGTTCGAGATTGGCCTGGGCATTGAGGATTTGCGCATTGGCTTCGTCGAGCGTCGCCTTGGCGCTGTCGACGGCTGTCTGCGTCGTGACCTGCTGCTTCATCAGATTGACCTGACGATCGTACTCCTGCTTGGCACCAACCTGGGATGCCTGTTGCGATGCGAGGGATGCCTTGGCCTGATCAAGCTGGGCCTGATAGGTGTCGCGCTCGATCCCGAAGAGCTTGGTTCCCTTCGTTACCGTCGTGCCATCCTGATAGTCGATCGATTGAAGATAGCCTTGGACGCGTGCTTCGATATCGACCGAGTTCAGCGGTGCGGTATTGCCGGTCAGATCGAAATAGAGGGTGATTGGCTCCTGGACCGGCTGGGCGACGCGAACGGCTGGCGGCGGAGGCGGGACGTAGGTATTGCTGCTTCCATCGCATGCAGAGAGCGCTGCCGTGCCGATGAGCGTTACAAAAATCTGCAGACCCCGATGCAATCCCCCACGCATTGCTTCCGCCCCGACGATCTATTTTGCCCCGGTCTTCATGCGTGCCTTCGCGGCGGCCCCCATAAGCCGCCGGGTGTTTCAGGCATATGGTACTATGTCGCGGGGTCGCCTAAAATTGCAATAGCTTCTGGCATGCAATTTAGCTGTGCCTAAACGATTGGTGATCGCGTAATCCCGGCAACGGCTCAGTCTGCACCTATTTGTATTCACTGCTGGGTGATGAGCAGCACGTAAGCCACGAACAGCATCAGGTGAACTGCACCCTGCATGAGATTGGTGCGGCCACTTGAAAAGGTAATGATACTGACGGCGATCGTCAGCACGAACATGACGAGATCCGGCCCTTGAAGCCCTAGCGTGACCGGGTGCCCGTAGAGGCGGCTGATTGCCAGCATGGCCGGCACTGTCAGGCCGATCGTCGACAGGACCGAGCCGAGAAAGATGTTGATGGAACGCTGCAGATGGTTGGCGACGGAGGCGCGCACGGCGCTGATCGCCTCGGGTGTCGCGACAAGCACCGCCATGACCACACCTCCAAAGGCTGTCGGCGCGTGCAGGGTTTCGATGACGTAGTCGATTGGCTTGGCAAGCTGTTCCACCAGGAAGACGACCGGTCCCATATAGGCAAGCAGCAGAACGGCATGATGCCATACCGCCCGATGGTGCCGCATGTTGACGATGTGCTGTTCATGGTGGTTGCCGTCTTCGGCGAAGTAGCGCTGATGGCGGCCGGTCTGCAGCAGCAGGAATATGGTGTAGAGACCAATTGAGACGATGCCGAGAAACATTTGCCGCGGGGCCGAGGGGTGCGGACCATCCGGGCCGGCGAGAAAAGTCGGCATGACGAGGCTGAGGGTCGCGAGCGGCACGATGACGCCGAGATAGGCATTGGCGCCATGCAGATTGTGCTGCTGATCTTCCCGCCGCCAGGCGCCAAAGAGCAGCGACAGGCCAACCATGCCGTTCAGGATGATCATGACGACGGCAAAGAGCGTGTCGCGGGCGAGCGTCGGATTGTTTTCCCCATGCAGCATGACAGCCGAGATCGCCATCACTTCGATCGAGGTAATCGCAAGGGTCAGGATGAGGGTCCCGTAGGGCTCCCGAAGCTGCTCTGCCAGATGTTCGGCATGGCGAACGACCGACAGGGCTGACCCGAGCACGACGCCAAAAAGCCACAAGAAAATAAGGGTGAACCAGAAGGGTTGAGATAGTTTCTCGAAGATCGTCTCAGAAAAAGCAAGGAAGGCGAGGCTGGTCGCGACGCTCACGCCAAAGAACCATTCCTCGCGAACGATGCCCGCCATACTGGTCGTGCGCAATGCGGAACTGTCAGTCATCGGGATCACTACCGGCCACGGAGTATCCTCGCACCAAGACTAAGCGCGCTGCCATTTTCCTCTCCGCTCTCTCCGCCGCGTGGGCAAACCGAGCGGTGCGGCTTGGCGGCGGCTGCGAGCGATTGTCTCACGCAGAGGGGCATTCCGCCTATCTAAAAATCATCGCCTCAGGCTTGGGACGATTCAATGATATTTCCGCTTCTCTCGCCCCAGAATTTCCGGGGCGTTGAGGCCGGCAATCGGCCTCGATAGATCGGCGGGAATGTCGCCGGCGAGCTGGAGATCCAGATAGCGGGCGCAGCAGACGCGGAGGAACGAGGTGAAGTTGCCGAGATCATGGCCGGCGTCGATCGACTCGTGGTGCAGCCTGGTGATGAGCTGGACCACGTTCATGCCGTCGCGGGTGGCAATTTCCTCCAGCTTCGACCAGAAGAAATTCTCCAGCCGCACGCTGGTGACCATGCCGTCGATGCGCAGCGACCGGGTGGTGCTTTCCCAGAGCCGCGCATCGGCCTTGATGAACAGTTCACACATCACGTTCCTCCCGCCAGTCCGCTCAGGCGGCGTTGGTCTCCAGGGTCGTTGCCGCATCAAGCACCGTCATGAACTGGCGCAGCCACGAGGGATGGGCCGGCCAGGCCGGTGCTGTAACAAGATTGCCGTCGGAAACGGCATCGGTAATGGCGATGTCGGCATAGGTACCACCGGCAAGCTCGACTTCCGGGCGGCAGGCGGGATAGGCCGAGCAGGTGCGGCCCTTCAGCACGCCGGCAGCTGCCAGAAGTTGTGCGCCGTGGCAGATCGCGGCGACCGGCTTGTTGGCATCGAAGAAATGCCTGACGGCCTTGATGACCTCGGGGTTGAGGCGCAGATATTCCGGCGCGCGGCCGCCGGGAATGACGAGCGCATCGTAATCCTCGGCGCGAATGCTTTCGAATGTGGCATTCAGCGCGAAATTATGACCGCGCTTTTCCGAATAGGTCTGGTCGCCTTCGAAATCATGAATGGCTGTAGCGACCGTCTGGCCGGCAGTCTTGCCGGGGCAGACGGCATGGACCGTATAGCCGCAGGCAAGCAGCGTCTGGAACGGCACCATTGTCTCGTAGTCTTCTGTGAAATCGCCTGTAATCATCAGGATCTTGGACGCTGGCATTTCTTCCTCCCGTAAAAACCAACAGATGGACTTTAACAAAGGATCGCGGGCCGCGGGTACTAAGGGAATACTACACCGGATTTGGGTTCAGGTCGTCTCGCGGGCCCTGACATCGGGAATGGCGCAAGCCTCGCCGCCGAACATGCGCGAACGGGTGAGGAAGCGTTTCTCGCGGCCGTTATCGAGCGAAAACATGCCGCCGCGGCCGGGCACGACGTCGATGATGAGCTGCGTATGCTTCCAGGCCTCGAACTGGCTTGCGCTGATATAGACGGGCACGCCGCCGATTTCGCCAAGCTTGACGTCCTGGTCGCCGACAATGAAATCGTCCGTGGGGTAACACATGGGCGAGGAGCCATCGCAGCAGCCGCCGGACTGATGGAAGAGGATCTCAGGATAATCCCGCTGGATTTCCTTGATGAGGTCGAGCGCTGCATCGGTTGCGAGCACGCGCGGTTCGCCATTGACCATTTGTTCCATGATTGCCTCCTCCAAGACAATGCCTCCTCCCCGTGAAGGGAGGAGGCATGATAATAGCACGATCGGTTGCTTCTCAGAAGAAGCCGAGTTTCTTCGGGCTGTAGCTGACCAGCATGTTCTTGGTCTGCTGATAGTGGTCGAGCATCATCTTGTGCGTTTCACGGCCGATGCCGGACTGCTTGTAGCCGCCGAAGGCCGCATGGGCCGGGTAGGCATGGTAGCAATTGGTCCAGACCCGGCCGGCCTGGATTTCCCGGCCGAAGCGATAGGCGCGGTTGCCATCGCGGGTCCAGACACCGGCGCCGAGGCCATAGAGCGTGTCGTTGGCGATCTCGAGCGCTTCCTTCTCATCCTTGAAGGTGGTGACCGAGACGACCGGGCCGAAGATTTCTTCCTGGAACACACGCATCTTGTTGTGGCCCTTGAAGATGGTCGGCTTGATGTAATAGCCCTCAGACAATTCGCCGCCGAGATCGTTGCGCGAGCCGCCGGCCAGCACCTGAGCCCCTTCCTGCTTGCCGATATCGAGGTAAGCGAGGATCTTTTCCATCTGCTCGGTGGAGGCCTGTGCGCCGATCATCGTTGCCGGATCGAGCGGGTTGCCCTGCGTGATGGCTTCGACGCGTTTGACGGCCCGTTCCATGAAGCGGTCATAGATCGATTCCTGGATCAGAGCGCGGCTCGGGCAGGTGCAGACTTCGCCCTGGTTCAGGGCGAACATGGCGAAACCTTCGAGCGCCTTGTCGAAGAAATCGTCGTCTTCGGCAGCCACATCGGCAAAGAAGATGTTGGGTGACTTGCCGCCGAGTTCCAGCGTGACCGGAATGAGGTTCTGGCTGGCATATTGCATGATGAGGCGGCCTGTCGTCGTCTCGCCGGTGAAGGCGATCTTGGCGATGCGCGGGCTGGAAGCGAGCGGCTTGCCGGCTTCGAGACCAAACCCGTTGACGATGTTGAGCACGCCGGGCGGCAGCAGATCGCCGACGATTTCCGCCCAGAGTAGCAGGGAGGCGGGCGTCTGTTCGGCCGGCTTGATGACGACGCAGTTGCCGGCAGCAAGGGCCGGCGCCAGCTTCCAGGTGGCCATCAGGATCGGGAAGTTCCAGGGAATGATCTGGCCGACGACGCCGAGCGGTTCATGGAAGTGGTAGGCGACCGTGTCATGGTCGATTTCGCCGATAGTGCCTTCCTGGGCACGGATGCAGGAAGCGAAATAGCGGAAGTGGTCGATGGCGAGCGGGATGTCGGCCGCCATGGTTTCGCGGATCGGCTTGCCGTTGTCCCAGGTTTCGGCCTGGGCCAGAAGCTCCAGCTTGTCTTCCATGCGCTGGGCGATCTTCATGAGGATGTTGGAGCGCTCGGTGGCGGAGGTGCGGCCCCATTTTTCCTTCGCGGCATGGGCGGCATCGAGCGCCGCGTTGATGTCCTTTTCATCCGAGCGCGGGATTTCGCAGAGCTTGCCGCCGGTGACGGGCGTGACGTTGTCGAAATATTTGCCGCCGATCGGCTCGCGCCATTCGCCACCGATATAGTTGCCATATCTCAGCTTGTACGGCGACTCGACGATTTTCTGATGAAGCATGTCATCCTCCCTTGATGAACGGGTTCCGGATCGAACCAGTGAGAGGAAATCTGTGTCGCTTTTGGCCGATGGAACAGGGTCGCCCCGCAATACCGCAGCGCACAGTGTCGCAGAGTTGCGACAGGTTCCGGTGGTGCCACGAAATCGTGATTGAACCTTTGGCCTGATGTCAGTGCAGGTCCAGCTTCTTCATCTTCCGGTGCAGTGTCGCACGGCTGATGCCAAGGGCTGCGGCGGCCTGGGAGACATTGCCGTGCGTGCGTGACAGCGCGCGCAGCAGCGCCGCCTTCTCGGCTTCGGCCATCTCTTCTTCCTGCGAAACGCGGCCTTCATGCAGGGCGTCGGAGGCGGGAAGGCCGGCTGCGATATGTCTGTCATCCAGCTTGAGGGCAAGGCGGGCGGCACGCGTAGCGCCGAGAACGAGGTCATGCCGGTCGACGGCGAGCAGCGCATTGGCGGAATTGACGCCGGCCGGCACCATGACGAAGCGGGCACCTACAAAGGCGGAACGGAAGAGATTGAGCTCGATGCGCATCGCCGCATCGCGCACGGCCTGCGAGAGGATGCTCAGCGTCATTTCATTGACATCGTCGCGGCAGGTAGAAATGTCCAGCGCAGCCGCCAGCAGACCGCGATGATCGCGGATCGGCGCCGTGGTGCAGCTCAGCTTGATGTTGGAGCAATAGAAATGCTGGTCACGGAAAACGGCGACGGCGCGGTCATCGGCGAGTGCCGTGCCGATGCCGTTGGTGCCTATGCTGGCTTCGGTCCAGACGGAACCGGTCCAGAGACCGAGATCGTGGAATTCCTTGTCATTGCCGGCGGCGCCGCGGCGTTCCAGGGCAATGCCATTGCGATCCGTCAGCAGCAGGCAGCAGCCGGCCTTGCCGACGGTTGCAAAGAGACGGTCGAGTTCCTCCCGGGCGTCAGCGATCAACTGTTCGGATTGCTCCCGCGCCAGGCCGAATTCCTGCTCGGTGAGGCGTAGCGGGGCGCGCTTATCTTCTGGTGCAAGTTGGTACATTGTCATGCAGCGCCGCCAGGAAGCCACGATTGGAGAGCTGGCCGCAGCGGAATTTTGCTGGGCGCACGTATAGACATGCTCCGCATGCGCGGATTGTTCGTGCATTGAGGCTCCTCCCAGAACTTACGCATATTCTGATGTAAATATGGCAGCTTTGCAATCAGGTCGGCATGACGCCCGATGATGGGTGTCGCATTTCTGAGACAGTTGCGCTGTCCGTCCGAGCATCGTGATCGCGATAATCTGCGCAGCCGGCTGCTTGCCGAGGCTGATTTTGCGGAATGGCGTCGTATTTCCCTGGATACAACGGCCGGCGGGCGCCGGCTGCTGATATCGCGGACTTCACATTTCAGTGTTTGCGCTGCTGACAGTGAAACAGATCGCAACGCGGCTTCGTAGTTTCCTCAGTAGGCAACACCGAAAGAAAAATCGCCATGCCGGGAATAAGTCCCACCCGGCGTTGTCTACCAGACAAGAGAACCTGTCACAGCTGCTGACTAGGAGAGCAAAGCGATGATGAACAGACGATTGCTGCTGACCACTGCCGGACTTGGCGCCTTTGCCCTGCGCTTCGGTTTTGGCAGCCATGCCATGGCGGAGCAGAGCTTCGCCGTTACCCATACCGACGAAGAGTGGCGCAAGCTTCTGACGCCGGATCAATATTCGGTGCTGCGGCAGGAGGGAACGGAATATCCTTTCTCCAGCCCGCTGCTGCACGAAGAGCGCAAGGGCAATTTTGCCTGCGCGGGCTGCGATCAGGAGGCCTTTTCCTCGACCACGAAATTCGACAGCGGAACGGGCTGGCCGAGTTTCTGGGCTCCCCTTGACGACAAGGTCGTCGGCACTACGCGCGACACGTCTTTCGGCACGGTGCGCGATGCCGTTCATTGCGGTCGCTGCGGTGGGCATCTGGGTCACGTCTTCAACGATGGACCGAAGCCGACCGGATTGCGCTACTGCATGAACGGCGTGGCCATGACATTCCACCCGGCTTCTGCCTGATAGACGGATTATTGCGATGCTTCTCTTCGGCCTTGCCTATCTCGGCGGGGTGCTGACGATCGTCAGCCCCTGCATCCTGCCGGTGCTGCCCTTCGTTTTCGCCCGTGCCGGCCAGCCTTTCTTGCGCAGTACGCTGCCGATGCTCGTCGGCATGGCCGCGACATTTGCCGGGGTCGCGACACTGGCGGCTGTCGGCGGCGGATGGGCCGTGCAGGCAAATGAATATGGCCGCTATGCCGCCATCGTGCTGCTTGCGATCTTCGGCGTCATCCTGCTGTTTCCGGCACTGTCCGACTACCTGACGCGGCCGCTCGTTTCGCTGGGCGCGCGCCTGTCACAGTCCGCCGATAAAAGTACGCGTGGCGGTGGTTCGGCTATTGCCGCCTCGCTGCTGCTTGGGGTTGCGACCGGCTTGCTCTGGGCGCCCTGCGCCGGGCCGGTTCTCGGCCTGATCCTCACCGGTGCGGCACTGCAGGGTGCGAATGTCGGCACGACGCTGCTACTGCTTGCCTATGCGCTCGGGGCAGCAACCTCGCTTGCGCTTGCGCTTTTGATCGGTGGCCAGGTCTATCAGGCCATGAAACGATCTCTTGGAGTCGGCGACTGGCTGCGGCGTGGCGTCGGCGTGGCTGTTCTCGTCGCTGTCGTGGCGATCGCGCTTGGCCTCGATACCGGTTTCCTGACACAGGCTTCGCTTGCCAGCACCAATGTTCTGGAACAGGGGCTGGTCGATCGGTTCCATACGCGGCAGCAGACGGCCGACAATGCGGGCGGCGCGATGAAGTCTGTCGTCATGCCGGCTGGCGGTGGCGGCTCGATGGCCATGAGCGGCGGCAATCAGATGATGATGGCGATGAAGCCGAAGGGTGCTGCCGAGCAGCTGCCTGTCGAGGGACAGATGCCACCGCTCGACGGCGCGGTGCAATGGTTGAATTCGGGGCCGCTGACGGCCGAGCAGCTGAAGGGCAAGGTCGTGCTCGTCGACTTCTGGACCTATTCCTGCATCAACTGCCTGCGCGCCATTCCCTATGTCAAAGCCTGGGCGGAGAAATACAAGGATCAGGGCCTCGTCGTCATCGGCGTGCACTCGCCGGAATTCGCCTTCGAGAAGAATGTCGACAATGTGAAGAAGGCGATTTCCGATCTCGGCATCACCTATCCGGTCGCCGTCGACAACGACTATGCGATCTGGCGTGCCTTCGACAACGAATACTGGCCGGCGCATTATTTCATCGATGCGAAAGGGCAGATCCGGCACCACCATTTCGGCGAGGGCGATTACGACCAGTCCGAACGGGTAATCCAGCAACTGCTGGCCGAAGCCGGCAAGACCGGCGTTTCCAGCGACATTGTCGATGTGAAGGCGACCGGCGCCGAAGCTGCTTCGGATGCGGCGAATGTGCAGTCTCCGGAAACCTATGTCGGCTACTCACGCTCGCAGAACTTCGGCGATGACAAGGGCACGGTCAACGATGCGGCTCATGACTATGTCGCCGCGCCGCCCAAGCTCAATGAGTGGGGCCTCACCGGCAACTGGACGGTCGGCCCTGAACAGGCAACGCTGAACGGCGTCGATGGCAGCATCTATTACCGGTTCCATGCCCGCGACCTGCATCTGGTTCTGGGACCTGGTGCGGATGGCAAGCCGGTACGCTTCAAGGTGACGGTCGATGGCAAGGCGCCGGGCGATGGGCACGGTGTCGATACGGATGCCGACGGCAATGGCACGGTGACGGGGCAGCGGCTCTACCAGCTCGTGCGTGAAGCCGGGCCGGTCGGCGACCACACGTTCGAGATCCATTTCCTCGATCCCGGCGTGCAGGCTTTCGCCTTCACCTTCGGCTGAGCCAGCCCTCGATGCCTCTTGCTGCGGCCCGGCCCGTGGCGAAACAGGCTGTCAGCAGATAGCCGCCCGTCGGCGCCTCCCAATCCAGCATCTCTCCGGCTGCAAAGACGCCGGGGAGATGTTTCAGCATATAGGTCTCGTCGATTTCGCTGAAGGCGATGCCGCCCGCAGAGGATATGGCCTCGGCGATGGGGCGTGGGCGCAGCAACGGGATCGGCAGGGACTTGATGGCGGCAGCGAGTTTGTGCGGATCGTTGCGATCGGCTTCCGGCACCAACTCACGCAACAGAGCAGCCTTCACACCGTCGAGACCCGCGCCCTTACGCAGGCGGTTGGAAAAGCTCGTCTTGGCATCCTGTCGGGCGAGATCGCGAAACAGCCGATCCAGAGTGCGGCCAGGAGCAAGATCGATTGTCAGCGTTGCCTCACCATGGGCCAGCAGATCATCACGCAAAGCGGCAGAGTGTGCATAGATCAGGCTTCCTTCGATGCCATGTTTGCTGATGACGAACTCGCCCGGAAATGTCCCGGCGCGTGATGTTGCCGTAACGGATTTCAGCGGCTCTCCGGCAAAGCGTTCTCGGAAGAGGTCACTCCAGGTGACATCGAAACCGCAATTGGCGGGCTGAAACGGCGCGATCACTACGCCGCTGCCGGAGAGCAGCGGCAGCCAACCGGCATCCGAGCCGAGACGCGGATAGCTGGCACCGCCGAGTGCGAGCAGTGTGGCGTCGCAGGATATGGTCTTGCAGCCGTCGGGTGTTTCGAAAACATGGCCGCCTTCTGCAAAGCCGATCCAGCGATGGCGGGTGAAGAAGCTGACGCCGCGGGCTTCCAGGCGGGCGAGCCAGGCGCGCAGCAACGGCGAGGCTTTCATGACATTGGGAAAGACCCGGCCGGAGGAACCGACGAAGGTTTCGGTGCCGAGGTCTGCCGCCCAGGCGCGGATATCGGCCGGGGTGAAGGCGTTGAGGGCGGCGCGCAGGCGGGGATTGGCATTGCCGAAGCGGGTGGCGAAACGCTCGTAATCTTCGGAATGGGTGATGTTGAGCCCGGACTTGCCGGCGAGCAGGAACTTGCGGGCAAAGGTCGGAATCGTGTCATAGATGGAAACGGCATGACCACTCGCCGACAGCACTTCGGCTGCCGAAAGGCCGGCGGGGCCGCCGCCGATGATCGCGATCGTCTTCTGGTTCATAGCGCCTTCTTGGCGCGGGCGGTTAGCGAGCGCAAGTCTCAGTGATGCGGATGCACGCACTTGCCGTGATCGGCGAGCACCTCGATGACCCGGCATTGATCGACGCGGCCATGGCCGCAGCCTTCGACCATCTGTTCCAGCTCGGCCTTCAGGGCATTGAGACTGCGGATGCGCTGTTCGACCTCGATCAGGCGGGCCTTGGCGATGGCATCGGCGGAGGCACAGGACTGGTGCGGGTCGTCCTGCAGCTGCAGCAATGTGCGGATCGCCTCGATCTCGAAGCCGAGTTCGCGGGCGTGGCGGATGAAGGCGAGGCGGTTGAGGTCCGATGGCTCGTAGGAGCGCTGATTGCCCTCGCTGCGGCTCGGCGCAGACAACAGGCCGATGCCTTCATAATAGCGGATCGTCGGCACCTTGACGCCGCTCTGGCGGGCGGCTTCGCCGATGGTGATCTTTTTCATGATTTTCCTCTTGCACCTCTAGTCGCTAGAGGATGTAGGAACGATACTGCTTACAAGCAAGGATCGAAATCATGAGCGAAGCAGCACAGGCACGGTACCGGGTTGGCGGCATGGATTGCGCCGCCTGCGCAACGAAAATCGATACGGCCGTCAGGCGCGTGCCCGGCGTCGAAGACGTCTCTGTGTCGGTGACGGCAGGCACGATGACGGTGCGCCACGATGGCAGCAGCGATCTCAAAGCGATCGAGAAGAGGGTAACCGGCCTCGGCTATTCGGTTGCTCCGCTCACCGGCAAGGCTCCTGTTCGCGAGAGCAAGGTCGGCCATGACCATGCGGGTCACGACCACGATCATGGGCACGACCATGACCACGATCACGATGGGCATGAGCACCATGGCCACGACCATGACGATCATGGTCACGAAGGCCATGATCACGATCATTCGCATGGCGACGAGGAGATCGAGGGTCTGCACGGCCATGATCACGGGCCGATGACCGGCCCCTGGTGGCAGAGCAAGAAGGGCCGGTTGACGATCTTTTCCGGCCTCGCACTCGTTGCTGCTTATGTGCTCGGCCACCTGGTGCCATCGATCGCTTCCTATGCCTTCATCGTCGCCATGCTGGTCGGGCTGGTGCCGATTGCGCGCCGCGCGGTCATGGCCGCCCTTTCCGGCACGCCCTTTTCGATCGAAATGCTGATGACGATTGCCGCTGTCGGCGCTGTCATCATCAATGCCGGCGAAGAGGCGGCGACGGTCGTCTTCCTGTTCCTCGTCGGTGAATTGCTGGAAGGGGTGGCTGCCGGCAAGGCGCGCGCCAGCATCCAGTCGCTGACGACGCTGGTGCCGAAGAATGCGCTGCTCGAGACGGGCGGCGAGGTGAAGGAAGTGCCGGCTGAGACGCTTTCCGTCGGCTCCATCATTCTCGTGCGTCCGGGAGACCGGATTTCCGCCGACGGTACAATTGTTTCCGGCGAAAGTGCGATCGATGAAGCGCCGGTGACGGGCGAAAGCACGCCGGTGCGCAAGGGCGCAGGCGAGACGGTCTTCGCCGGCACGGTCAATGGCGATGCGGCGCTGCGCGTCCGTGTCACGGCCGCTGCCGAGGACAATACGATTGCCCGCGTCGTCAAGCTGGTGGAGGAAGCCCAGGAATCGAAGGCGCCGACGGAGCGCTTCATCGATCGCTTCTCCCGTTATTATACGCCTGGTGTCGTCGTCGTGGCGGCGCTGGTCGCCGTCCTGCCGCCGCTCCTGATGGGTGGGGCATGGGGCGAATGGGTCTATAAAGGTCTCGCAATCCTGCTGATCGGCTGCCCCTGTGCGCTGGTCATTTCGACGCCGGCGGCGATTGCCGCCTCGCTTTCGGCGGGTGCGCGCCGCGGTCTGCTGATGAAGGGTGGCGCGGTTCTGGAATCGCTTGGGAAGGTGACGGCCGTTGCCTTCGATAAAACCGGTACGCTGACCGAAGGCAAACCGCAGGTCACCGATATAATTTCCTATGGACGCACAGAGGTGGAGGTGCTTTCGCGCGCTGCCGTTCTGGAGCAGGGCTCCAGCCATCCGCTGGCGTTGGCAATTCTCAACCGTGCCAAGGCAGACCGTGTGCCCGTACCGCCGGCTTTCGAAGTCGAAGCGCTTCCCGGCAAGGGCATGACCGGCAAGGTGGGTGGGGAGACGCTCGATCTCCTGTCGCCGCCGGCTGCGCGCGAGCGCGGGGCGCTGAATGCGGAACAGGACGAGCAGGTCGCGGTGCTGAACGGGGCGGGCAAGAGCGTCTCGGTACTGCTCGTCAATGGTGTCGCAGCCGGTCTCATCGCCATGCGTGATGAACCTCGTGAAGACGCAAAGAGCGGGCTTGCGACGCTGAAGGCAGCGGGCGTACGCGCCATCATGCTGACTGGCGACAACAAGCGCACGGCGGCAGCCGTTGCCGGCGATCTCGGCATCGACTGGCGCGGCGAACTCCTGCCGCAGGACAAGCAGCGCATTGTTGGCGAGTTGAAGAAGGAAGGTCTATTCGTCGCCAAGGTGGGTGACGGCATCAATGATGCGCCGGCACTTGCCGCTGCCGATGTCGGCATCGCCATGGGCGGCGGCACCGATGTGGCGCTGGAAACGGCGGATGCGGCCGTGCTGCACGGGCGCGTTGGTGATGTGGCGCGCATGATCGAGCTTTCGAAGCGGACGATGCGCAATATCATCCAGAACATCACCATGGCTCTCGGGCTGAAGGCCGTGTTCCTTATTACCACCATTGCCGGCATTACCGGCCTGTGGCCGGCGATTCTTGCGGATACGGGCGCGACCGTGCTGGTGACGATGAATGCGCTTCGCCTCCTTCAGATAAAGACATAAAGATTTCTTTATGTGATCTTGACGTTGCGATGCGGCGGGTGCATGCTTGCCGCATCGTTGGTTCTTGGGATCAGACAATCCCGAGCTAAGAGGGAATTCGGTGCGGTAATCGCCAAGACCGGAGCTGCCCCCGCAACTGTAAGCGGAGAGACACCGTCCTAAGACGTCACTGGGAAGACGCCCGGGAAGACTGGACGATGTCGATGACCCGCAAGCCAGGAGACCTGCCGCGATAGATAACGTCCACGGGCGGGGTGTCCCGGTGTGCCGCTTTGCGCGAGACGGCATTCCCATGGCCGTCTCTCGTCGATGCGTTGCGCCGCAGCCTTGCCCATAACCTTCGGGGTAAGGAAATGACCATCAAGACTGCAAATCTCGGCTTTCCCAGGATCGGAAAGCATCGCGAACTCAAATTCGCACTGGAAAGCTACTGGGCCGGCAAATCCGATGCCGGCGCGCTTCTCGATGTCGGCAAGCGGCTGCGGGCCGAAAATTGGGCCTTGCAGAAAGAGAAGGGGATCGACGTCGTCCCCTCGAACGATTTCTCGCTTTACGACCATGTGCTCGATACGGCCGTCATGGTCGGCGCCATTCCTTCGGCCTATGGGTGGAAGGGCGGCCATGTGGCGCTCGATACCTATTTCGCCATGGCGCGTGGCTCAACCGGCGAAGAGGCGCATGCCGATTGCGGCCATCCGCACCATTACGGGCATGGCGTGCCGGCGCTGGAAATGACGAAGTGGTTCGACACGAACTATCACTACATGGTGCCGGAACTCGGCATCGATCAGACCTTTGCCCTGACGGCGAACAGGCCGCTCGATGCCTTCATCGAGGCGAAGACACTTGGCATCCACACCCGGCCGGTCATCCTCGGTCCGGTCACCTTCCTGAAACTCGCCAAAGGAAGCGAAGAGGGCTTCCAGCCGATCGACCTGCTTGCACGCTTGTTGCCCGTCTATGCAAAAGTACTGGCAGAACTTCGTGCAGCCGGTGCCGACTGGGTGCAGATCGACGAACCTTGCTTCGTGCTCGATCTTTCACAGGAAGAGCAGGCAGCACTGCAGCATACCTATCGTGCGCTGCATGAATTGGTACCCGACCTGAAGATCATGCTCGCCACCTATTTCGGCGAGATCGGCGACAATCTGCCGACGGCGCTCTCGCTGCCGGTGGCCGGACTGCATGTCGATCTCGTTCGCGCTCCACAGCATATCGATGCCCTTCTCAAGACATCCAGCGACCTGACGCTGTCGCTTGGCCTCATCGACGGGCGTAATATCTGGAAGGCAGACCTTGCGGCGATCCAGAAAAGAATCGAGCCGCTTGTCCAGCATTTTGGTGCGGACCGGCTACAGATCGCGCCGTCCTGCTCGCTGCTGCACGTGCCGATCGATCTGGAACTGGAGAGCGGGCTGGATGGTGAGCTGAAATCATGGCTCGCCTTCGCTGCCCAGAAGCTTGATGAGCTCGCAGCGCTTGGCGATGCCGGCAAGGCCTCCCAGGTGATTGCGGCAGCCTCGCAGGCCGTTGCATCGCGCGCCGCATCTACGCACGTACATGATCTGAAGGTCAGACAGCGGGTTGCCGCGATCGACGAGGCGATGAAGACGCGCGGCAGCGATTTTGCCGAGCGGACCGGCCTGCAGGAGCGTAAGCTTCGCCTGCCGCTGTTCCCGACGACGACGATCGGCTCTTTCCCGCAGACGGCTGACGTGCGCAAGTCCCGCTCGGCCTTCGCCAAGGGCACGATCAGCGAGGCGGATTACGATGCCTTCCTGAAAAAGGAAACCGAAGCAGCGATCCGCTGGCAGGAGGAAATCGGCCTCGACGTGCTCGTCCACGGCGAATTCGAGCGCAATGACATGGTGCAGTATTTTGGCGAGCAGCTTTTCGGCTTCGCCTTCACGCAACATGCCTGGGTGCAGAGCTACGGCTCGCGCTATGTCCGGCCACCCATCATCTTCGGCGATGTCTCCCGCCCCGTACCGATGACGGTGGAGTGGTGGCGCTATGCGCAGTCGCTGACGGAGAAGCCGGTCAAAGGCATGCTGACCGGGCCGGTGACGATCCTCAATTGGTCCTTCGTGCGCGACGATCTTTCCCGCGCCGATGTCAGCCGGCAGATCGCGCTGGCGATCCGCGACGAGGTGCTCGATCTTGAAAAGGCCGGTGCGGCAATGATCCAGATCGACGAGGCGGCGCTCCGCGAAGGCCTGCCGCAGCGCAAGGCCGACTGGAAGACCTATCTCGACTGGGCCGTCGAGAGTTTTCGCCTATGCGCCTCCGGCGTGGCGGACGAAACGCAGATCCATACGCATATGTGCTATTCGGAGTTCAACCAGATCATCGATGCCATTGCGGCGATGGATGCCGATGTAATCTCCATCGAAACGTCGCGTTCGAAGATGGAACTGCTGGAAGCTTTCCGCAGCTACAAATATCCGAACGAGATCGGCCCTGGCGTCTACGACATCCATTCGCCGCGCGTTCCTGATGTCGAGGAGATGACGGAGCTCCTGACGCTGGCGCGCGAGCGTCTGACGGACGGGCAGCTCTGGATCAATCCGGATTGCGGATTGAAGACGCGCAGGTGGGAAGAGGTTCGCCCGGCGCTTGTCAACATGGTCGCTGCCGCCCGAATATTACGACATGCCGCATCGACGATTCGGGCCTGAACCTGGACTCGAAAATCAGAGAGCCGGCTATAGGCCGGCTCTCTTCATTAGCGCCTTCTCCACAGCCTGCTTTCTTTAAGCGTTCGTTAACCACGTTTTTCACAGGAATGCAGTGATTTCAAACATACCGTAACGCGATGCACAAACCATCCGTTGACGCAAACTGGGATTCGCGTACTATATCTAGTGTTCAAGGTTCCTTCGATTCGCTAGGGATCGCAGGCTAAGATGGGAATACGGTGCGTTTTGCCATGAGGGCAAAACAAGGCCGGAGCTGCCCCCGCAACTGTAAGCGGCGAGCAACTGTCCGATTTCAGGTCACTGAGGCATGAAGCTTTGGGAAGGCTGGGGGCAGGGTGCTTCGACCCGCGAGCCAGGAGACCTGCCTTGAACTAGATGTCCACGGGCGGGGTGTCCGGAAGGTCGCGTATGTATGAGGCGGATGAAATCCGCAGCTGTTGCGCTGCCCCCGAACGTCCGCATGAGAACTTCGGGGTTGAAGTCATGTCGAGAATATCAAAGCCGCTGCCCGCGCAAATCCCGCGAGGGGTCGAATTCGGCGTGTAAGGCGCCAACCTTGCCAGATCAATATCAAGCGCTGCCTCGGACGCCGCAAGGCGCCCGATCCCAGTATTGCGTCCGGAATCCATTGAAATCACGAGGAACATGATGAGCGTTACCGTTTACAGCAAGCCTGCCTGCGTACAGTGCACCGCTACCTACCGCGCCCTCGACCGTCTGGGCGTCGACTATCAGATCATCGATATCTCCGAAGATGCCGACGCGCTCGATCGCGTTCGCGGCATGGGCTACATGCAGGTTCCGGTCGTCGTTGCCGGCGAGAACCATTGGGCGGGTTTCCGTCCCGATATGATCAGCGCGCTCTCCTGATCGGAGAAGAGTGGTGGGCCTGATCGTCTATTATTCCAGCCGGTCCGAGAATACCCATCGTTTCGTCGAGAAGCTGGGACTGCGCGCGGCGCGCATTCCCCTCGGCGCTGAGGACATCCACATTCGCGAACCCTATGTGCTGATCTCGCCCACCTATTGCGGCGACGGCGGCCCCGGGATCGTAAAGGGCGCCGTGCCCAAGCAGGTGATCCGTTTCCTCAACGATGCGGAAAACCGCTCCAACATCCGCGGCGTGATTGCTGCGGGCAACAGCAATTTCGGCGAGACCTACGGGCTTGCCGGCGACGTAATCTCGCAGAAGTGCCAGGTGCCTTACCTCTACCGGTTCGAGCTCCTGGGGACTGCCGAGGATGTCGCCAATGTCAAAGACGGGATGGGACGATTTTGGACACGGGGACAAATCTGACGCGGGATGCGGGCGCCAAGCCGCTGAAGGCCTTGGAGGCGCTGGATTATCACGCGCTGAACGCGATGCTGAACCTCTATGACGATGAGGGCAAGATCCAGCTCGACAAGGATCGCATGGCGGCCAAGCAGTATTTTCTGCAGCATGTGAACCAGAACACGGTGTTCTTCCATAATCTCAGGGAGAAGCTCGATTACCTGGTGACTGAAGGCTATTACGAGCAGGAAGTGCTCGACCAGTATTCCTTCAATTTCGTCCGCGACCTGTTCGACGAAGCCTATGCCAAGAAGTTCCGGTTCCCGACTTTCCTCGGCGCCTTCAAATATTACACCAGCTACACGCTGAAGACCTTCGACAGTAAGCGTTATCTGGAGCGCTACGAAGACCGTATCTGCATGGTGGCGCTGGCGCTTGCCAGAGGCAATGAGCAGCTTGCCCGCGATCTGATGGAAGAGATCATCTCCGGCCGTTTCCAGCCGGCAACGCCGACCTTCCTCAATGCCGGCAAGAAGCAGCGTGGCGAACTCGTCTCCTGCTTCCTGCTGCGTGTCGAAGACAATATGGAATCGATCGGCCGCTCCATCAATTCGGCGCTGCAGCTGTCCAAACGCGGCGGTGGCGTTGCGCTGTCCTTGACGAACATCCGCGAGGCCGGTGCGCCGATCAAGCAGATCGAAAACCAGTCTTCCGGCATCATCCCCGTCATGAAGCTGCTCGAAGACTCGTTCTCCTATGCCAACCAGCTCGGTGCGCGGCAGGGCGCGGGTGCCGTGTATCTCAACGCCCATCACCCTGACATCATGCGCTTCCTCGATACCAAGCGCGAAAATGCCGACGAGAAGGTCCGTATCAAGACGCTGTCGCTCGGCGTCGTCGTGCCTGACATCACCTTCGAGCTCGCCAAGAACAATGAGGATATGTACCTCTTCTCGCCCTATGACGTGGAGCGGGTCTATGGCGTGCCCTTCACCGAGATATCGGTGACGGAAAAGTATCGCGAGATGGTGGCGGATGCCCGTATCACCAAGAAGAAGATCAAGGCCCGCGAATTCTTCCAGATGATCGCCGAAATACAGTTCGAGAGCGGCTATCCCTACATCATGTTCGAAGACACGGTGAACCGGGCAAACCCGATCGCCGGCCGCATCAGCATGAGCAACCTCTGCTCGGAAATCCTGCAGGTCAGTGAAGCGAGCGAATTCAACGACGACCTTTCCTACAAGACGATGGGTAAGGATATCTCGTGCAATCTCGGCTCACTGAACATCGCCATGGCGATGGATTCGTCCGATTTCGGCAAGACGATAGAAACTTCGATCCGCGCACTGACGGCGGTTTCCGATATGAGCCATATCTCCTCGGTGCCGTCGATCGAGAAGGGCAATGATGACAGCCATGCGATTGGCTTGGGACAGATGAACCTGCATGGTTACCTTGCCCGTGAGCGCATCCATTACGGTTCGGAAGAAGGCGTCGATTTCACCAATATCTATTTCTACATGGTGACCTATCACGCGATCCGCGCTTCCAACCGGCTGGCGGCTGAGCGCGGTTCAAGCTTCAAGGGCTTCGAGAATTCGAAATATGCCTCTGGCGATTATTTCGACAAATATACTGAGCAGGAATGGAAGCCGGCGACCGAGAAGGTTCAGTCGTTGTTCGACGATGCCGGCATACATATCCCTACGCAGGAAGACTGGCTTGAATTGAAAAAAGCGGTGATGGCCTCCGGGCTCTATAACCAGAACCTGCAGGCGGTACCGCCGACGGGCTCGATTTCGTACATCAATCACTCGACCTCCTCGATCCATCCGATCGTCTCGAAGATCGAGATCCGCAAGGAAGGCAAGATCGGCCGGGTCTATTATCCGGCGCCGTTCATGACCAACGACAATCTCGATTATTACGAGGATGCCTACGAGATCGGCGCGGAAAAGATCATTGATACCTATGCGGCTGCCACCCAGCATGTTGATCAGGGCCTGTCGCTGACGCTGTTCTTCCGCGACACGGCAACGACGCGCGACATCAACCGTGCCCAGATCCATGCCTGGAAGAAGGGCATCAAGACGATCTATTACATCCGCCTTCGCCAGATGGCGCTGTCCGGCACCGAGGTGCAGGGCTGCGTTTCCTGCACGCTCTAACCGACCGGAGAACATCATGAACATGCAATTCAAGCCGGTCAGCCGCGTGCGTGCCATCAACTGGAACCGTATCGAGGACGACAAGGATCTCGAAGTCTGGAACCGCCTGACCGGCAATTTCTGGCTGCCGGAAAAGGTGCCGCTGTCGAACGACATTCCCTCCTGGGGGACACTGACGCCGGCCGAACAGCAGCTGACGATCCGCGTCTTCACCGGGCTGACGCTGCTCGATACGATCCAGAACGGTGTCGGCGCGGTCAAGCTGATGGCCGATGCCGCGACACCGCATGAGGAGGCGGTGCTATCCAACATCTCCTTCATGGAGGCGGTGCATGCACGCTCCTATTCCTCGATCTTCTCCACGCTCTGCCTCACGCCTGATGTCGACGATGCCTATCGCTGGTCGGAAGAGAATGAGTTCCTGCAGAAGAAGTCGGCGCTGATCATGGAGCACTATGCGTCCGGCGATCCCTTGAAGAAGAAAGTCGCGAGCGTCTTCCTCGAGAGTTTCCTCTTCTATTCCGGCTTCTATCTGCCGATGTACTGGTCGAGCCGCGCCAAGCTCACCAACACGGCCGACATGATCCGCCTCATTATCAGAGATGAAGCCGTGCATGGCTATTATATCGGCTACAAGTTCCAGCGCGGACTGGAAAAACTCTCAGAAGAGCGCCGGCAGGAGATCAAGGACTTCGCCTTCGATCTGCTCCTCGAACTCTACGACAACGAGGCTAGATATACGGAAGCGCTCTATGATGGCGTTGGGCTGACGGAGGACGTCAAGAAGTTCCTGCATTACAACGCCAACAAGGCGTTGATGAACCTCGGGTACGAGGCGCTGTTTCCGGCCGAAGCCTGCAAGGTCAATCCGGCAATCCTGTCTGCGCTTTCGCCGAATGCCGATGAAAACCACGACTTCTTCTCGGGTTCCGGCTCCTCCTATGTCATCGGCAAGGCGGTGGCGACCGAGGACGAAGACTGGGATTTCTGAGGTTTATCTTTACGAAGCCTCTTATCATTCGGCCCGCTATCGCCCACATTCAGCCCGATATGTATTCGTTGAATGTGGCGTAGCGGGAGTTTTTCATGAGGCCCTCTTTCGAAACGACTGATCCGGCAAGCGAAGCTGCCGAAGGCGTCTGGCCAATCCGCAGGCGCCGAATTCTCGATTGGCTGATCAACGAGACCCGCGGCGAGCGTTTCATCGACAATATCCTGGTGGAGATGTGCAAGCGGCTGCTGGCAGCCGGCGTACCGGTGAACCGCTCCAGCCTGCATTTCCGCACCAACCATCCGCAATGGATCGGAGCCCGCATCCTGTGGGTCGAGGGCATGGAAGAGGCAAAGATCAACACCTTTGCCTACGGGGTGGAAACCACGCCGCAGTTCCTTAACAGCCCGGTCAATGAGATCCACAAAGGCACCAACGAGGTGCGGAAGAACCTTGAGGATTTATGGGAGGGCGACGATTATCCCTTCTACCAGGAACTGCGCGACGACGGCTATTCCGAATATATCGCCTGGCCGATCGATCATACGTTCGACAAGCGCCACGTCGTTACGTTCTCCACCAATAGGCCAGGCGGTTTTACCGGCGAACACGTGGATTTCCTGCGCGATCTGCTGCCGGCTCTCACTCTCGTCAGCGAGATCAGGCTCAAGAACATCATGGCGCGCACGCTGCTGCAGACCTATGTCGGGCCGCATGCGAGCGAACAGATTCTCTCCGGCGTCATCACCCGCGGCAGCGGCACGACCGTCGGCGCGGCGATCATGATCTGCGACCTGCGCGATTTCACGGCGATCTCCGATCTCTGGCCGCGCGACGACGTCATCCAGTTGCTCAACGATTATTTCGATGCCATGTCCGATCCGATCGAACGGCACGGCGGCGAAATCCTGAAGTTCATGGGCGATGGGCTGCTCGCCATCTTCCCGCTGTCGAAGCCTTCGGCTTGCGAGGATCTGCTGACGGCGATCCGGGAAGGGCAGGAGGCGATGGCGAAAGTGAATGAGCAACATCAGCGCCTGGGGCGTGATCCCCTGCGCTACGGCGTCGGCGTCCACGTCGGCGACGTGATGTACGGCAATATCGGTTCGAGCCGGCGGCTGGATTTCACGGTCATCGGCCCGGCAGTCAACGTCGCCTCGCGGCTTGAAACCTTGACCAAGGAGGTTAAGCGGCCGGTACTGTTGTCTCGCGCTTTCGTCGAGATGGCGACCTGCACGGAAGAGATGGACAATCTCGGCACTTTTCCCCTGCGCGGGCTTGGCGAGCCGGTCGAAGTCTTCGCTTTCCGCGAAAAGCCGACGGCGGGGCGTGACGCAGCTTAGGCTACCGGAAAATTGATCTGCGGCGGCAGGAGCAGGCTCTGGCTCTCTGCTGCCGGATTGCCGATGCGCTGAAGAAGCATCTGGCCGAGATGTTCGCCCGCCTCGACCAGATCCTCGTATATGGTGTCGATCTTCGGCTGCAGATGCGTGAGGAGATGCGAGGTCTCCTTGGCGACGATATCGTAGTCTTCCGCGAGAACGCGCCCCGCATCATTCATGGCGGTGACGAGCGCCAGCGCCGAAACCTCGCCCGGACAGACGAACCCGTCTGGAACATCGGGTGCCGCGGCACGCGCCCGAAAGAAATCTCTGATCTCGTTGGCCGGTGAATCGAGCGTGACCGCTTCCGATATCTCGTAGGCGACGCCGGCCTCGCGCACGGCGGTCATGAAGCCATGAAGGATGTGCTGGCTGAAGGTCAGCCGTTTCGGCGGCATGACGACTGTGACCTTCTTCCTGCCCTTGGCGATCAGGCGCCGGGTGGCTTCGTAGGCGAAGGCATAATTGTCGTAATCGACGTAAGGATGCGGTGTCGAAAACTCGGTGCGGCCGTGACAGACAAAGGGAAAGCCGACTTCCTGCAGCATCCGCACCCTCGCATCGAAGGGTTCCGTCCGCGTGAAGATCAGGCCGTCGGCGAAATTGTTGCGGACGATATATTCCGCTGCCTCGAGATCGGTCGTCGACAGGAAGTTCGGGGCGACGACGAGGTGATAGGATGTCTCTTTCAGCACCTTGGCGATGCCGTACATGATGGCCGTGCCGAAGCCGACCACTTCCTGATGCGGATCGAGAAGGATGCTGATGACGTTGGTGCGGCCTGTCTTGAGGCGCTGGGCCGCCCGGTCCGGCAGGTAGCCGATCTCGCGGGCAATGCGATGGACGCGCTCGCGCGTCTCGACTGATATTTGCGGCGCGTCGCTGAGTGCGCGCGAAACCGTCGTCACCGCAAGACCGGTCAGTGTCGCGATGGTACGCAAGGTCGGCTTGCCGCGCTTTTGCGCACCATCCGGATTTTCACCGCGTTGCAGTTGGGACGATTCGGTCACTAGGGACATTCCGTGCTGGATCGCGGCTACAATAACACGATGAAACCGGCACGCAATCAATCAATGCAAACGATTTAAATTTTTACGGTTTCTTAAGCGATCAGAAAAAATCAAATAAAATCAATATTTATCGAACTAATCATATTTTTCTCGGGAGTCGAGGAAGGACTTGACGTAACCGCGTTTATAACGTTTTAAATTGTTAACCGCGCTGGGAGGTGCGGTGTAGCGTGATGTTTGGCCGCCCTCACGGCGGAGGACATCGGGGCGGGCGAGGTGGGTCTCGCCGCCACTTACGAACGGGAGGATATTCATGCGCAAGTTTTTGAGCTCGGCAGCTCTTGCTGTCGTGATGATGGCTGGTTTCGGCAGCGCTCATGCAGCCGACGTCAAAGAAGTTCAGATGCTGCACTGGTGGACATCAGGCGGCGAAGCCGCGGCACTCAACGTGCTGAAGCAGGACCTCGCTAAGGAAGGCTTTGCCTGGAAGGACGTACCGGTCGCAGGCGGTGGCGGCGACGCAGCCATGACCGCGCTGAAGGCGATGGTTGCCGCGGGCACCTATCCGACTGCTTCTCAGATGCTCGGCTATACCGTGCTCGATTACGCCCAGGCTGGCGTCATGGGCGATCTGACGGAAACGGCCAAGAAAGAAGGCTGGGACAAGTCTGTTCCGGCCGCACTGCAGAAGTTCTCCGTCTATGACGGCAAGTGGGTCGCAGCTCCTGTGAACGTTCACTCCGTCAACTGGCTGTGGATCAACAAGTCCGTCATGGACAAGATCGGCGGCAAGCAGCCGAAGACCTTCGACGACCTGATCGCTCTGCTCGACAAGGCAAAGGCAGCCGGCGTCATCCCGCTCGCGCTCGGCGGTCAGAACTGGCAGGAAGCCACGATGTTCGACTCCATCGTGCTGTCGACCGGCGGTCCGGAATTCTACAAGAAGGCTTTCAACGACCTCGACGAGGAATCGCTGAAGTCCGACACGATGAAGAAGTCGTTCGATAACCTCGCCAAGATCATCAAGTATGTCGACCCGAACTTCTCGGGCCGCGACTGGAATCTGGCGACTGCCATGGTCATCAAGGGCGATGCTCTCGTCCAGGTCATGGGCGACTGGGCGAAGGGCGAATTCGTTGCCGCCAAGAAGAAGCCGAATACCGACTTCCTGTGCTATCGCTTCCCGGGCACCGACGGCAGCGTGGTCTACAACTCCGACATGTTCGGCATGTTCAACGTTCCTGACGACCGCAAGGCCGCTCAGGTGGCGCTTGCCAAGGCTACGCTTTCCAAGAGCTTCCAGTCCGCCTTCAACGTCGTCAAGGGTTCGGTTCCGGCCCGTACCGACGTTCCGGATACGGATTTCGACGCTTGCGGCAAGAAGGGCATTGCCGACCTGAAGGCTGCCAACGAAGGCGGCACGCTGTTCGGCTCGCTCGCTCAGGGCTATGGTGCTCCTCCGGCGATCGCCAACGCCTATAAGGACGTCGTCTCGAAGTTCGTCCATGGTCAGATCAAGACCTCCGACGAAGCCGTCAAGCAACTCGTTACGGCCATCGACGACGCCCGCTAATATCCCATCGATCAAGGCTTTCCCGTACTCTTGCGGGAAAGCCGCAGCCCCTGCGATGCGGGGAGGAGATGATCACATGACCACAGTTGCGACCACGGATTCGGTCCTGACGTCGAAGTCTTCAAGCCGCGCGTCCATTCGCGGCCGGTTGCAGGATGCGCTGCCGAAGATCGTATTGGCGCCGAGTTTTCTGATCACCGTGATCTTCGTCTACGGCTTCATCGTATGGACGGCCTATCTCTCCTTCACCAATTCCAAGACCTTTCCGTCCTATGCAATTACGGGGGCGCGCGCTTATCAGCGGCTCTGGCGCTGGACCTTCGAAAGCGATCCGCCGTCCTCCTGGTACACATCGATCACCAATATGGGGATCTTTGGTTTCCTCTACATCTTCATCTGCCTGGGGCTTGGCTTGCTGCTGGCAATCCTTCTCGACCAGAAGATCCGTGGCGAAGGCATATTGCGGCCGATCTTCCTCTATCCGATGGCGCTGTCCTTCATCGTGACTGGCGTTGCCTGGAAGTGGTTCCTCGATCCGGGCCTTGGGCTCGAGCAGACGCTGCATCATTTCGGCTGGACGAGCTTTCACTTCGACTGGATCAAGAACAAGGATTTCGTCATCTACACCGTCGTCATCGCCGGTGTCTGGCAGGCTTCGGGCTTCGTCATGGCGATGTTTCTTGCGGGCCTGCGCGGCATCGACGGCGAAATCATGAAGGCGGCGCAGATCGACGGCGCATCGCCCTTCCAGATGTACCGGCGCATCGTCATTCCGATGCTGCGGCCGATCTTTCTGTCGGCCTTCATCGTGCTCGCCCACATGGCGATCAAGTCCTACGACCTCGTCGTGGCACTGACATCGGGCGGCCCTGGCGGCTCGGCCTGGCTGCCGTCCAACTTCATGTACGAATACACGTTCAAGCGGAATGAAATGGCTGTCGGCTCCGCAAGCGCCATCATCATGCTGATGACTATCTCGGCAATCATCGTTCCCTATCTCTATTCCGAACTCAGGGAGAAGGCGCGATGAGCAGCATCACATCTTCCGAGATCACGGCCTCGCGGGGCGGCAATAGCGGCCGCTGGATCGGCCGCGTCATCATCTACGGCCTGCTGCTGATCTTTGCCGTTCTCTACCTGATGCCGCTCTTCGTCATGCTGACGACTTCGTTCAAGACCATGGACGAAATCCAGGGCGGCAACATGCTGGCGCTGCCGCAGGCGCCGACGCTTGATCCCTGGTTCAAGGCCTGGGGTGAGGCCTGCGTCGGCCTTACCTGCGCCGGCATCAAGGGCTATTTCTGGAATTCGATCAAGATGGTCGTGCCGGCGGTGGCGATCTCGACCATTCTCGGTGCACTCAACGGCTATGTGCTGACCAAGTGGCGCTTCCCCGGCCATACGCTGGTCTTCGGCCTGATGCTCTTTGCCTGCTTCATTCCGTTCCAGTCGGTGCTGTTGCCGATGGCGACCATTCTCGGTTCGCTTGGCCGTTTCGGCACGACGTTGCAGAATGCAACGGGTTTCAGCTTCGGCTTCGGCAATTCGACTGTGAACCTCGTCTTCGTGCACGTGGTTTACGGCCTCGGCTTCACGACGCTGTTCTTCCGCAATTTTTATGAGGCGTTTCCGACGGAGCTGGTGAAGGCCGCGCAGGTGGATGGCGCAAGCTTCTTTCAGATCTTCCGCCGCATCATGCTGCCGAATTCACTGCCGATCATCGTGGTGACGGTCATCTACCAGTTCACCAATATCTGGAACGACTTCCTCTTCGCCTCGGCCTATGCCGGCACCGGCGATTCCATGCCGATGACGGTGGCGCTCAACAACGTCGTCAATACCTCGACCGGCGTCGTCGAATACAATGTCAACATGGCTGCGGCGATGATCGCGGCCGTTCCTACGCTCATCGTCTATATCCTCGCCGGCCGCTATTTCGTGCGCGGTCTGATGGCGGGCGCCGTCAAAGGGTGATCCATGGCTTTCCTTGAAATTTCCGGTCTCAAGAAGCGTTTCGGCGCCGTCGATATTCTCAAGGGGATCGATCTGGAGCTTGAGAAGGGTGGCTTCCTGGTGCTGGTCGGTCCGTCCGGCTGCGGCAAGTCGACACTGCTCAACACGATTGCCGGGCTGGAAGCGATCACCTCGGGCGAAATCCGTATTGATGGCCGTGCGATCAACGACCTGCATCCGTCCAAGCGCGATATCGCCATGGTGTTCCAGAGCTACGCGCTCTATCCGAATATGACCGTTGCGGGCAACATCGCCTTCGGTATGGAAATCCGCGGCGTGCCGAAGGAAGAGCGCGAGAAGGCGATCAAGCAGGTCTCCGACATGCTGCAGATCGGTCATCTGCTCGATCGCAAACCGTCCCAGCTTTCCGGTGGCCAGCGGCAGCGCGTCGCGATGGGTCGTGCGCTTGTACGCAATCCGCAGGTCTTCCTCTTCGACGAGCCGCTTTCCAACCTCGATGCGAAGCTGCGTGTCGACATGCGCACGGAAATCAAACGCCTCCACCAGCGCATGGGAACGACGATCGTCTATGTCACACACGACCAGATCGAGGCGATGACGCTGGCGACCAAGATCGCGGTGCTGAAGGATGGTGTGCTGCAGCAGTTCGGCACGCCCGCCGAGATCTATAACAGCCCAGCCAATGTGTTCGTGGCTGATTTCATGGGATCGCCGGCGATGAACCTGCTCAATGCCACCGTCGAAAACGGTGCCGGCGGACTGCAGGTGTCGCTGGAGCGGCCGAATGGCGAGCCGCTGAAGCTGCCCGTCAATGCCGGCAATAACAGCCTGACAGGTTATACCGGCAAGCAGGTCATCTTCGGGATCCGTCCGGAAGCACTGACGGATATTGACGGAGCTGATCGCAAGGCAAAGTCGGTCGTCCATGGCGATTGCGCCATTGAGGTCGTGGAGCCGGCCGGTTCAGATACATTTGCCGTCACCAAGCTCGGCGGCAAGTCGGTAGTGGCGCGCCTTGGAGCGGATACCGGCATCCTGCCGGGCCAGAATACCCGCCTTGCCTTCAATCTCGACAAGGCGGTCTTCTTCGATCCGGCCAGCCAGTTGAGGATCGCTTAGCCAGCAAAATATTCTCTGGCGGCCGTCAGACGGCCGCCACAGAGATCTTGACTGGTGCGAAGTGGTTTGAGGTCGCTTCGACGGTGATTTCACCGGTCAGGCCGGTTGCCTCGAGCCAGAAGCCTGTCGTTCCGCCCTGGAGCGGTACGGTCGCAGGCCCGACGATCTTGCCAGGCCCCTTCACGGTCAAGATTACAACATCGTTGAGGAAGGGCAGGCGTTGGCCGCACTGGTCGAGCGCGCGGATGACGACGCGGGTCGTGTCGCGTTCGCGGGCCTTCAGCGTGATGCTGTCGGGCGCAACTTCCAGTGTGGTCGGCAGCGGGTCGGCGGCGAGTGTCAGCTTGGCGACCGGTTCATCATTGATGAAGCCGGTGAATTCGCCGTCGATCCATTCCAGGCCCCAGCGGCCGAGTTCGTCCTGGGTGAAATGGCGGTGGTCGAGCACAACCGGCGGATGCGGCAGGTGCGGGTAGTTTTCGCGGTCCGGACCGATGCGTTTCGTCAGCGAGCCGTATTTCAGCTCTACCTCATCGCAATTGGTCAGGATGATCAGCGGCAGCACGCCGCCGATGCTGCGTTCGCCGCGCGCCCAGAAGGTGACCGGCTTCATGATGATCTCATCCGAAGAGTCGCACTGGCTGGCGTAGACATAAGCCGCGAATTTCGGCTCGCGGAACATATCCATGACGCCGTGATAGCAGATGCGGTCGCCGGAGCCGAAATCCTTGTGCGTGTTGTAGTCGAACATGCACCAGCCGATCGCGCCAGAAATATCCGGATCGCCGTAGGCCGCGTTCAGCACTTCGAGATGGCGGCGTACATGCTCGGCCTGGCGCTGCTCGGCATCATACATCTTGGTCGGATGCATATGGCCGTTAAACTCGGTGATGATGTAGGGGACCTTGTAGGAGAGGCCGGTGTTTTCCTGCTGGCCGCGAAGCGCCGTGCGTGGGCGATTGGCGCCCGGCAGTTCCTCATTGCCCAGGATGAAGTCGTTCATCGTATAGACGTCTTCCAGAAGCTCGCTTTCGGTCAGGTAGCGAACGCCGCCGGTCTGGCGCGTGGAATCGAGCTCATGGGCCAGCCGGTTGGTCGCAGTATAGAAGTCGTGGCTGTCGAGCGATTCATTGATACGCACGCCCCAGATGATGATTGAGGGGTGGTTCCAGTCGCGCTCGATCATGCGGCGCACGTTCTCGATGGATTCATTCTGCCAGTCGAGATCGCCGATATGCTGCCAACCGGGGATTTCTTCGAAGACGAGCAGGCCGATGCGGTCGCACTGGTCGAGGAACCATTTCGACTGCGGATAGTGCGAAGTGCGCACGATATTGCACTTCAGCACTTTTTTCATGATGTCGGCGTCACGCTCCTGCGCAGAGCGGCCGGCTGCATAACCGATATAGGGATAGGCCTGATGGCGGTTGAGGCCCTGAAGCTTCACGGACCGACCGTTGAGCAGGAAGCCTTCCGGGGTGAATTTGGCGGTGCGGAAGCCGAAATGGGCGGATGCCCTGTCCGAGCCATGTTCGGTTCTGAGATCGACGACAACTTCGTAGAGCGCCGGGTTTGACAGGTCCCACAGTTCGATGCCGGTCAGTCCGCCGAACGAGAGCGTCGTCACGGAGCCGATCGTTTCACCGGCAGCACTTGCGAGCACGATACCATCGGCACCCTTCAGCGAGGCCGTAACGGTCGCGGCATAGGTCAGGCTCTGCGGATTGGCGACATCAATGCGGACCGTCGCCGACTTCATGTCGGACAGAACGTCATGTGTCTCGATCTTGAGATTGCGGATGGAGACCTTATCGGTGACCTTAAGCCAGACGTCGCGATAGATGCCGGCATAGGTGAGGTAATCGATGCGGCCGCCGAAGGGCGGGATGGCGGGGTTCTCGCTGCCGTCGATCTTGACCGTGATCAGGTTCTCGCCCTTGATCAGCTTGCCGGTCAGGCGGGCTTCGAAGGGCGTATAGCCGTCCTTATGGGAAATGATCTCTTCGCCGTTCAGATAGACGACACTGTCGGCCATGGCGCCATCGAAGAGGATGGAGACTTCGCGGCCTTCGAATTCCGGCAGCCAGCGCAGCACCTTCTGATAGGTGAAGGCGCGCTGATAGCGCTTCTCGTCGAAATAGTTGAAGGGCAGCTCGACAGCCGTATGGGGCAGGCTGACCATATGGTCGCCGTCGAAAGCCTCGGTCAGGCGCGGGCTAAAGCCTTCGTGGAAGCTCCAGGATTCATTGAGGGAAACGACGGAACGCATCTCATTCTCCCCGGCAGGCGGCAGGGGAGAGGCGGCGCCCGGCGGCGGCGCATGAAAGGGTGATCATCGATATTCCTCCTTGATGCAAATGACTGGAGCCGCCCCTCAGGCGGTCGAACCCCAGCGGGGTGTGCAGGCAAGCGTGATGCTGTGAGGACCTTCATCGCCGGCTTCATGGCGTTCGATCACCTCGACGACCGCGTCCATGAAGGCCACGTGGTCGAGGCTCAGCGTCGTCAGGTCGTTGCAGTCCCAGGCGGCCATGGCAATGCCATCCTGGCCGACGATGGCGATATCCTCAGGCGTATTCTTGCCGAGCACGCGGCGGGCGGCATCGCGCGCGCCGATCGCCATGACGTCATTGCCGCAGATGATGGCGTCGACCTTGGAGCGGTGCAGCAGCAGGACGGCTTCCTTGAAGCCGGAATCATAGGAATAGTCGCCGAAGGCTTCCGCTTCGAAGGCAAGGCCGTGACGGGCGAGCGCATCGGCAAACCACTTGCGGCGCAGCTTGTCGATCCAGCTTGACTTGGTGCCGGAGAGATAGGCGAAGCGCCGTTTGCCGTCGCCGACTATCTTGTCGATGATCTCGCCGGCGCCGACAGCGCCATCGATGCGGATGTTGGAGACATCCTCGTTCTCAAGCGGCTCGAAAGAAACGATAATCGGCTTCGTCGTGTGGAAGATGTCGACGGCATCCTGCATCGACACCATGTCGGAGAAGATGACGACGTGATCGACCTGGTAGGTCGAGGCAAGCCGCATGAGCTGCAGCCGATCCGAATGATCGGCGCAGCAGAGAATGATGGGCAGGAGCTGGCGGGCCTGCAGGCGATGGACGAGAAGTTGCTGCTCCTCGGCCTCGCAGGGGTTGCCGATGGCGTTGACGACGAGCGCGACGAGGCGCGAACGCTGGTTGTTCAGCGAGCGGGCGATCGCATTCGGCTGGTAGCCATATTCACGGGCAACGGCGAGGATGCGGTCACGCGTGGCGCTGCCGATCCTCGAATCCGGCGAAAAGGCCCTCGATATCGTCGCCGAGGAGACACCGGCGAGTTTCGCCAGTTCCTTCGAGGTGATCCGCCGTCTGTTCGTTCCGCTCATCGTCTTGCGCCTATGCGGTGATCCTGACGGGGGTGCCGTCGGCCGCTGCCGATTCCTTGATTGCATCCCAGAGCCTAGCGAATCTGAGACCCATTTCAACGGAGCCGGAGTTTTCCATCGTTCCGGCGCGGATGGCGAGGAAATTCTTCATGGGATTGCCGAGAATCTCGGCCTCTTCGCGCGGCTCGCTGGTGCGCCCGACGCTGATTTCGCGCCAGCCGCCCCAGGCATCGATGCGCACGATCGCCTTCGAATAGAAGAAGGTGATGTAGGAAGCGCAGCCGGGAGGGCCTTCGCCTGCGGCCGTCAGCGTCACGAGCGCGCCATTCTTCAAACGGGCGGAAACGGCGGTGGCGATATCTACCTTCTTGCCGTGGTTGTTCATATAGGCGGAAACGCTGTCGAAATCGGAATTGGCGAGCAGGCAGACGGTGTTCATCATGTGCGCGCCGGTATCGAACATGAAGCCGCCGCCGGAGATTTCCGGCTGCTGTTTCCAGTGGCCGTCATAGTTCGAAGACCAGCTTTCCCAGATCATGCCCGAGATGGCGATCAGCTCGCCGAATTCACCCGACAGTGCGCGTTTGCGGGTATTGAGTACCAGTGGCGAAAGCCCGCCCTGGAAGGCGGTGACGATGGTGACGCCGCTCTTCTTCTGTGCCGCGATCAGCGTCTCGGCCTCGGCGACCGTGGTCACCATCGGCTTTTCAAGGAAGAGATCGAGGCCGGCTTCTGCGACGGCCGTCGCCTGCTCGGCATGGGAAGCGTGCGGGGTGGAGACATAGATGATGTCGAGTTCGTCGCGGCATTTTGTGAGCAGATCCCGGTAATCGGCGAAGCCCTTCGGCTCCGGCGCACCGGCCGCGGTGCAGACGTCAATCAGGCGTTTGCGGGAGGTTTCGCTGGTGTCGGCGAGTGCCACGAATTCAATTTCCGGCATCTTCGCCCAGCTCTGAGCATATTCAGCTGCTTTCAAGCCGGCGCCGATGACGCCGAGGCGCAATTTCTGAGACATCGAAATCCTCCCTGATATCGTTGTGCAAACGATTACACAAACGATAGATGTGATGCAAGTTATAAATAATAGAGCAAAATCAATATGATAATTTTATGGCGATTGATGGTTTAAAAATCATCTTGTCAGCATTCGGAATGCGTGTACATTTTCCTCACCGGTGCTGGAGGGCGCCGTGTCTCTAAAAAAGGGAGGACTTCCGTTGAAGAAGACGGTTATCGGTGGCCTGTGCGCCATCCTGCTCAGCGCGGTTTCGACGCTGGCGCATGCTGAAACAATTCGTATCGCCAATCACGGTCAGGCTGGCATCGACGCGATGAAGTCGACCGTCGAGCGGATCGAGAAAAAATACGGCGTGACGGTCGAGGTCGTCGAATATCCGGCGCCGGACAAAGACTATCTCACCAAGCTTCTGACGGAGCTTGGGGCAGGCAACGCGCCCGATCTCTTCTCCATTCCGACGACGGCTGCCGTTGCCGACATGGTGGAGGCCGGTTACCTCGCGCCCGTGACCGCCGAATTCAAGGCCTGGGATGGCTATACCAACCTCTATGATGTCGCCAAGCAGCTTGCCGTCAGCCCTGACGGAGAAACCTATGTGATGCCGTTCATGCTCGGCATTCAGGAAATCTATTTCCGCAAGGACGTTCTCGAAAAGGCTGGCATTTCTACCGAACAGCCGAAGACCTGGCAGGAGCTGCTCGACCGCGCAGCCGAGGTCAAGCAGAAGACCGGCTCCTACGGCCTGCTCTTCCCGGCCGGCGTTTCCTGGGGCAGCGGCGCCTTCGACGAAGGCTTCCAGCACCTGATCGTCGGCTCCAAGACGCCGCAGCTCGTCGGTGCCGACGGCAAGCTCGACCTCAACGGCGAAGGTGTGAAGGATGTCTTCAACGTCTACAAGACGCTGATCGACAAGGATCTGATGCCGGTGCAGCCGCTGCTCGGACCGGAACCGTGGGTCGTGCCGAAATATGAAATGTTCCCGGCCGGCAAGCTCGCCGCCACCACCTGCGGCTCCTGGTGCTACATTTTCGACTGGGGTCGTGAGAGCAAGAACCCCATCCCTGACGTGACCAAGATCGTCGGCACCTGGACCGTTCCTGGCCAGAGCGGCGGCCAGTACGTGCTTGCCAACCTCGCTGCTCCGTGGGCCGTCAGCTCCAAGTCCGCCAATGTGGAACTGGCCAAGAAGGCGCTGATGGAAATCGGCTCGGTCGCAACGCAGGTTTCGTACGCTGCCCGCATCGGCAACATTCCGGCCAGCAAGGACGCAGCCAAGGATCCGGATTTCCAGAAGCTGACGGAACTGGTTCCGATCCATGCTGCTGCCGGAAACGGCGTCTTCCTGAAACAGGCTTCCGGTTTCGGCACGGTTGCCGAAGGTGTGGCACGCGCCACCGAAGCCCTGCTGCGCAAGGAAACGGATGCAGCCGGCGCCCAGAAGATCCTTGTCGACTACGTCAAGGAAACCCTCGGCGACGACATGGTCAAGTAAGCCACGGCCTTCTTTTCCACCCAGGACGGGGACGCGGCATGATCGCTGCGTCTTCCCGCTTTCATTCGATAAGCCGGATTCATTCGATAAGGTTGTGAGCTTCAATGGCCCGAAACTCTCATGAAAAGCGAACCGAGCGCCAACTCCTGCTGGTTCTGCTGCCGTCGCTGATCCTGCTTCTGGCCTTTGTGATCTATCCCGCCCTCTATTCCGTCTATCTGAGCTTCACCAACGAGGCGCTGACAGGTGCTGCGGCACTGCGGCCGCGCTTCGTCGGCATCCGCAACTACGCGCGCCTTCTCAACGACGCGAAATTCTGGAATTCGCTGTTCGTCACCTTCGTCTTCGTCATGGGCTCGGCCGTCATCGGGCAATTCGTGCTCGGGCTGGTCTCGGCGATGGCATTGCGCCGGCCGATCCGTTTCCGCCAGTTCTTCTCCTCGATGATCCTGTTGCCGAACGCGGCACCTGAGGTCGTTGCCGGCTTCATGTGGATTTCGATGCTGGCCGGCGGCGAACATGCCACGCTGTCGCGCATCGTCGCCTTCTTCGGCATCGATCCTGCCGACTGGCTGAACGCCTTTCCGCTATCAATGATCATCATCGTCAATACCTGGCGCGGTATCGCCACCGCGATGATCCTGCTGACGGCGGGTTTGAGCACTATTCCCTCTGAAATCTACGAGGCGGCGCGCATGGATGGCGCGACACCCTCGCAGATGTTCCGCCGCATCACTCTGCCGCTGATGATGCCGACGATCCTGCTCTACATGCTGATCTCTGCCGTCTCCACCATCGCCGTCTTCGGCCTCGTCTATGCGCTGACGCGTGGCGGGCCGGGCGGGGCGACGGAGGTCGTCAGCATCTATATCTACAACCAGTCGTTTACGGCCTTCCAGCTCGGCTACGGCGCTGCGGTCGCGGTCGTCGCGCTCATCATCTCGCTGATCCTCGGCATCGGCTATGTGCGGGCCATGAAGGTGGAGGTCTGACATGGCCGTTATTTCCCCGAGCGAAGGTGCCAACAAGACCCGCTCCGACCTCATCGCCTATGCAACGCTGTCGATCATCTCGATCTTCTGCGCTGTGCCCTTTTTCTGGGTGCTGCTTGCCTCCGTCGACGGCAATGCGCAGCTCTTCCTGCGCTGGCCGGAGCAATGGACGCTAGCAAACTATGTGCGCGTCTTCACCAAGGAGGATGGGGCGAAATGGCTGTTCAATTCGCTCTTCGTGGTCGGCGGTGCGACGCTGATCGTCATGGTTCTGGCGGGTCTTGGCGGTTATGCGCTGTCACGCACGCGGGCGTGGTGGAAGCTGCCGTTTCTCTACGCGATCCTGCTGATCCGCGTGCTGCCGCCGACGGCACTCGTCGTGCCGCTCTACAAGTTCCTGCTGACGCTGAACAATGCGGAGGCTACGGTCCTGCGGCCGATCTTCGGCAGTTATGCCCGCGATATCATGCGCTGGACGGGGTTCATCGACGGCTATCTCGGCATCATGCTGGTGCTGGCCACCATGCAGCTGCCGCTCGGGCTCTGGATCATGAAGACCTTCTTCGACGGGTTGCCGCGCGACTATGAGGAGGCCGCTGTCATGGACGGGGCGACGATGATGCAGCGCATCCGCCGTGTGCTGATCCCGCTTGCCATGCCGGGGCTTGCGGCTGCCGGTCTCTTCGCCTTCATGTCGGCCTGGGGCGATTTCCTGCTGCCGCTGATCTTCCTGTCGTCGCCGGAGTTGCAGACGCTGCCGCTCGGTCTCTTCCGCGCCTTCCTGCGCATCAACGAGATCGACTACGGCCTGCTGACGGCGCTTGCCTTCATTTACCTGCTGCCGGCCGTCGTCGCCTTCGGCTTTGCGCGGCGCTTCCTCGTCCAGACCTTCTCGGGCGGTGTGAAGGGCTGAGATCAAGAAAGAGAAACGAATGATCAATCTCAGAAACGTTCGCAAATTCTACGGCGCGCTGGAGGTCATCAAGGGCGTCGATATCACGGTGGAAGATGGCGAATTCGCCGTGTTCGTCGGCCCGTCCGGCTGCGGCAAGTCCACGCTCTTGCGCATGATCGCCGGCCTCGAGGGTATCGAAGAGGGCGATCTGGTGCTGAACGGCAAGCGCATCAACGATGTGCCGCCGGACAAGCGCGGCATCGCCATGGTATTCCAGTCCTACGCGCTCTATCCGCATATGACCGTCGCGGAGAATATCGGCTTTTCGCTCAGCCTGAAGAAGGTGCCGGAAGCGGAAATCAAGAAGCAGGTAGAAGGCGTCGCTGAAATCCTGCAATTGACCGACTATCTCAACCGCAAGCCGGGAGCGCTTTCCGGCGGCCAGCGCCAGCGTGTGGCGATCGGCCGAGCCATCATCAAGAAGCCGTCGCTGATCCTCTTCGACGAGCCGCTGTCGAACCTCGATTCGGCACTTCGCGTGCAGATGCGCGCCGAGCTGCAGCGCCTGCATCGCGAGCTGAAGGCGACCGTCGTCTATGTCACGCACGACCAGGTCGAGGCGATGACGATGGCGGACCGCATCGTGGTTCTGAACAAGGGTGTCGTCGCCCAGCAGGGCGCGCCGATGGAACTCTATCATCAGCCGGAAAACGAGTTCGTGGCGACCTTCATCGGTTCGCCGAAGATGAACGTGCTGCCGATGACGGCAACGCGCCGGGATGCCGGCAAGGTGCATCTGGAAAGCCCGCTCGGTCTTGCCATCGATCTCTCGGATGCCAATGGCGCCGTGCCGCAGGGCGAGGCGAAGCTCGGCATCCGGCCTGAGCATCTGAAACTTGCGCCGCAGGGGCAGGGCGATTTTTCGGCCGAGGTCGTCATCGTCGAGCGGCTTGGCGTCGAGACCTATCTGACGGTCGGTTCGCAGCAGCAGCCGATCGTCGTGCGCACGGAGGGCGACATGACCATCCGTCCCGGCGATCGCGTGTCGCTGACGGCGGAGCGCGCCGGTTGCCATCTGTTTGATTCCGCCGGCCGGGTCATCCGTTCGGCAACCGCCTGACCTATTAGGGCTTGAAACACATCGAGGCCCAGAACATCGAGGAATAGCATGACAATCAAGGTCACGATCTGGAACGAAGGACGCCACGAGCAGGTCCACAAGGAAGTCCAGGATATCTATCCTGACCGTATCGACGGTGCGATCGCCGCAGGCATCGCCCATCCTGATTTCGAGATCCGCCGCGGCACGCTCGACGATCCGGATGAGGGCCTGCCGGATTCGGTGCTCAACGATACCGACGTGCTGCTCTGGTGGGGACATATGGCGCATGAGGACGTCAGCGACGGGCTGATCGACCGCGTGCAGCAGCGCGTGCTGAAGGGCATGGGCCTGCTGGTCCTGCATTCCGGCCATCACTCCAAGCTTTTTCGCCGGCTAATGGGAACCAACGCCAATCTCTCCTGGCGCGAAACGCCTGAGGGTGATCTGGAGCGTGTGTGGGTCGTCAATCCCTCGCATCCGATTGCAGAGGGCCTGCCGCCCTATTTCGAGGTCAATGCCTCGGAGATGTATGGCGAGCCCTTCGACATTCCGCAGCCGGACGAGCTGGTCTTCATCTCCTGGTATTCGGGCGGCGAAGTGTTCCGCAGCGGCTGCACCTTCCAGCGCGGCCGCGGGCGCATCTTCTTCTTCAGCCCCGGCCACGAGACCTATCCGATCTATCACGACAAGATCGTGCACAAGGTCATCTCGAACGGTATCCGCTGGGCGCAGCAAAAGCATACCGACGGCCGCATCCTGGAAAACTGGCATCGCAAAGAGCCTCTGCACGGCCGCCCCGACAAACCTAAGAGCTAAAAAGTTCCTCCCGTGGGGGCTGGGGCTATGATGACCCTGGCCTCCGCGGGCGGTGAACGATGGAGGAGAGAATGCAGACTGTTTCGATGAAGGCCGACAGCGATGCCTTTCTCAGCAAGGCATTCTGGGTGTCCATCCATCGCGACCTGCCGCAACGGCTCGATGCGCTGGCAAGGCTTGCCGCCGAACGGCCTGACATCTTCGCCTTCGAAAGCAGCCAGAAGATCGCCGGGCGCTGTAATGTCTCGCAGACCAGCGTCATCCGCTTTGCGCATCATCTCGGCTTTGATGGTTTCGCCGAGATGAAGCAGGTTTTCCAGCAGGGTCTGAGAGCCGCCGCCCGCAAAGGATAGCTTACGGGTACTGCGCGCCGTTCGTCGTCGTATAGATCGAATAGAGCGATTGCGTTGCGGTGATGAAGAGGCGGTTCTTCTTCGGGCCGCCGAAGGTGATGTTGGAAACGGTCTGCGGCACCTTGATCTTGCCGATCAGCGTTCCGTCAGGGGCAAAGCAGTGCACGCCGTCAGCGGCACTCGTCCAGAGATTTCCCGAGACATCGAAACGGAAACCATCCGGCACGCCGCTGTCGATCGAGCAGAAATAGCGGCTGTTCGTCAGCTTGCGGCTATCCACGACATCGAAGACGCGGATGTGGCGCGGAACGTCGTGGTTGGAGGAGCCGGAATCGGCGATGAAGAGCTGGCGTTCGTCGGGCGAGAAGGCAAGGCCGTTCGGCTGGATGAAATCGGTGACGACGGCTTCGATCTCGCCTGTCGCGGCATCGATGCGGTAGACGTTGCGCGTTTCCTGCTCTTCCGGGGACTTGTGGCCTTCATAGTCGGACATGATGCCGTAGCTCGGGTCGGTGAACCAGATCGAGCCGTCCGACTTGACGACGACATCGTTCGGGGAGTTCAGCCTTTTGCCGTTGTAGCTGTCGGCCAGCACGGTGATGCGGCCGTCGGGCTCTGTGCGGGTGACACGGCGGCCGCCATGTTCGCAGGAGACGAGGCGGCCCTGCCGGTCGCGGGTATTGCCGTTGACGTAGTTCGATGGCGAGCGGAAGACGGAGACGGTGCCATCCGACACCCAGCGCATCAGGCGCTCGTTCGGAATATCGCTCCAGATCAGGCAGTTCAGATCGGAAAACCAGACCGGCCCCTCGGCCCAGCGGCAGCCTGTGTATAGCTCTTCCAGCACTGCGCTACCGGCGATCAGAGCGCCGAAACGCTCGTCCCTGATGTCATAAAGCTCGCTTCCAGCCATGCCCGATTCCTCCCAGATCGATAGTGCTTCTTCGTAGCGGGAAACGGTTGAATCTGCCAGAGCCTGGCAGCAGAAAGCGCCGGGCTCTGGATGCGTTCTTAGAGGGCGGCGACCGGATGCGGCGAGCCGTCATAGGCGCCCCAGATCGACTGGTCGAAGCAGATGACGGAGCCGGTCATCAGGCCGGATTCGGTCGAGGAGAGATAGGCGCAGGCGCGGGCCACTTCTTCCGGGTCGACCAGCCGGCCGAAGGGCTGGCTGGCAGCAGCCTTGGCGAGCCAGTCATCCGAGGCCTTGTGAAATTCCTTCTGGATGCGGTCTTCGCCCTCGGAGGCCATCCAGCCGATGTTGAGGCCGTTGACGCGGATGCGGTTGCGCAAGAGCGCATAGGCGGTGTTCTTGGTCAGTGTCTCCAGCGCGCCCTTGGAAGCGCAATAGGCGGCGATGAAGGGCTGGCCGGCCTTGGCGGACATGGAGCCGATATTGACGATGGTGCCCTCGATCTTCTCGCGGCGCATGACCTTGACCGCTTCCTGCATGAGGAAGAAGGGGGCACGCACATTGATGGCGAACATGGCGTCGAAGAGTTCGGGGCTGGTATCGAGGATGGTGCCGCGGTCGGTGATGGCAGCGGCATTGACCAGCGCATCGACGCGGCCGAAGGTCTGGTCGCAGACATGGACGATCTTCTGCGCATCCTCGACCTTGCCGAGATCGGCCTTGACGTAGACCACTTTCGCGCCGGTCCTGGACGAAATCTCCTCGGCCTTCGCCTTGCCCTTGGCCTCGTTGCGGCCGCAGATGACGATGCCCTTGGCGCCGCGTTCGGCAAAGAGGTTGGCGATGGTGGCGCCGAGGCCCTGCGTGCCGCCGGTGACGATGGCGATCTTGCCGTCGAGGCGGGCGTAATCCGTGCTCATATCTCTTCTCCTCCTGATGATATGCGAATGGCCCCTCACGGGTGGTGAGGGGCTGTGGGATGATGATGGTGAATTAGAGCGTCAGCTCAGCTTCCTAGCTGACTGTTCGGCCAGGGCTTTGGTGAACGCGTCGTCGCTCCAGTTTTCGGCCAGCGCCTCATGCATCAGCTGCGCCTGGGTCTTCGGCGCGAGGCCGCCGAGCGGCGGGTCGCGGTCGAGATTGGTCGGGAAGGAATAGCCTTCCGCGCAGGAGGCTACGGCATTGGCGATCTCGCTGGCCGAAAGCCTGTTCTTCAGCGCCTTGAGGGCGGGGAAGAGCTTTGCGCTCATGCGCTCGCGATCGACCGTTTCCATCGCCCGGCCGAAAGCCGAGGAGACTTGCAAGAGGTTTGCCACACGCTTGATGTTCTTCGAGCGGTTGGTGCCGGCGGCGTGGAAGAGGGCGGGATTGAAGAAGACCACATCGCCCTTTTCCAGCGGCAGCTGCACATGGTTCTGCTCGAAGTAATCCTTGAATTCCTGGCGCTTGAGGGCGAGGTAGCCCGGCTCGTAGGTCTGGCTGTGCGGCAGGAAAAGCGTCGGGCCGCTTTCGAGCGGCATGTCGCAATGGGCAACGGCGCCCTGCAGCGTCAGCACCGGCGAGAGGCGGTGAACATGGGCCGGGAATTGTTCGATCACCTTGGAGGACTGGAAGCCGAGGTGATAGTCGCGGTGGGCCGATTGCGCCGCACCGCCAGGGTTCACGCGGTTGACCTGCGCCGTCATCTGGTAATGCGGGCCGAGCCATGCCTCGCTTGCCAGCGCCACGATGGCATTGCCGTAGTAGCGGGCAAAATTTTCCGGATCGGCCAGGCAGTGCTTTTCCAGCGAGTTCCAGATGCGGTCATTGGCGCCCGGCTTGGCGAAATGGTCGCCGCCGCCGGTCGACGTGCGGTGCTGCTCCTCGATGATCTCGTCGAAGATCGCACTCGCCCGGTCGACGATCCCGGTGTCTTCGTAGGCATGTTTGAAGACGACGACGCCGGGGCCGATGCCGAAGGCTTCCGAGATTTCGGCGAGAATGGCGCGGCGGCCTTCCGGCGTCGATGCCACCTCGATCACGGTGCGGCTGTCATAGATCAGCACGTTCTTCTCGACGGCTGCGGCCGTGGGATAATCGGCAAGGGCCGTGGTCTTTTCGGCAAGCGCGCGGAAATCGCTGAGATCGCAGGCGTCTTCTGTCAGCCAGACGCGGCCGGCGCGCAGTTTCTGCTGGTTGTCTGATTTCATCGGGTGCTCCTCCATGTCCGATGAGGGGACTATACGCCGTCGGCGATGATGATATAGATCAGGAATCCATCAAAAATCCATCAAAACGCCGGGGGTATGACAACGGCATGGCCCATCCCTTTCTCGTCAAGGACATCGCTTTCCAGGCCGGGCTCAGCGCCGCGACCGTTGATCGTGTGCTGAACGGCCGGCCGGGTGTCAGGCGGCAGACGGAGATGCGGGTCAAGGCGGCAATCACCGAGCTCGAGAAACAGGCGGGTGCCGATGTCGCCGGCCGCAAGCGCACGATCGATATCGTTATGGAGACGCCTGAGAGGTTCAGCACGGCGGTGCGGGCGGCCTTCGAAGCGGAGGTTGCGACCTTCCTGCCGACCGTCTTCCGCTGCCGGTTTCATTTTGCCGAGGTCATGCGGGCGGCGGAGCTCGTGCAGCTTCTCGACCGCATCCGGCTGCGCGGCACGCATGGTATCGTGCTGAAGGCGCCCGATGTGCCCGATATCGTCGCTGCCGTCGCAAGGCTCGATGCCGCCGATATCCCGGTCGTCACGCTCGTCACCGATCTGCCGAATTCGGCCCGGTCCGCTTATGCCGGGGCCGACAACCGGGCAGCAGGCGAGACGGCCGCCTATCTCATCGGCCGGCTCATCGGGCCATCAGGCGGCAAGGCGCTGGTGACGTTGTCGAGCGGCCGATTTCGCGGCGAAGAGGAGCGGGAGATCGGCTTTCGCCGGGTGATCCGCGCCCATTATCCGTCGATCGGCATTATCGAAGTCAGCGAGGGGCATGGCACGGATGCTGCAACCGGCACGCTGGTTTCGGCAGCCCTTGCCGGTGATCCTGCCATCAATGCCGTCTATTCGGTCGGTGGCGGCAATCGCGCGGTGCTTGCGGCCTTCGAGGCCGCGGGCAGGTCGGTCTCGGTCTTTGTGGCGCATGATCTCGATGCCGATAACCGCGCGCTGCTTGCCGAGCGGCGGATCGATTTCGTGCTGCATCACGATCTGAGGACGGATGCGCGCTCTGCCTTCCGCGCGATCATGGCGCGCGCCATTCCCACCAACCGGACCGCGTTTTCGGCTGTTGAAATCGTTACGCTCTACAATATGCCGGCTCCGCAATGATCCGTTCTGGTTGATTGTCTTTCCATCTACAGCAGATTCACGTTACAGCTTGCGGATCGTGAGGAGAGCGCATGGATCACAGCGACGTCGGCACAATCGCAGCATGGGTGACGGAACAAGGCTTGAACGGCGTGTCTGAAGCCGAGCTACTCGCCGGCTTTTGCGAAGCCTGCCGTAATGCGGGCATGCGTCTCGACCGCGCTATGGCGCTGATGGACACGCTTCACCCGGTGCATGAGGGGCGGGCCTTCCGCTGGGATAGCGTAGAGGCCTTCGAGGGCGAGTTCGAATATGGCCCTTCGAGCGAAGGCCAGGGACTGGATACCTGGCGCCGCTCGGCTTTCTACTATCTCTGGACAACAGGCACCAAAGAGGTGCGGCGCAGGATCGGCTTCGGCGATCCAACCGATTTCATTATGCTGGAGCAGATCCGTGCTTCGGGCCATACGGATTATGTCGCCATGGCGCATCGCTTCGCCGAGGCCGGGACGATCGGTGAGATGGATTGCTTCTTCTCGCATTTCTCGACCAAACACCCGGAAGGCTTTTCGGAGCAGGATCTTATCATCCTGCGCAAGCTGGTGCCGGTGCTTGGGCTGGCGATCAAATGCGTCGCTCTTGCCCGCATCGCCCGAACCATCGCGGAAGTCTATCTCGGCGAGGATGCGGCGCGCCAGGTGATGGATGGCAAGATTTCGCGCGGCAAGACCGAGCGGATTTCGGCAGCACTCTGGTTTTCCGACCTTTTGAACTACACGAAGATCTCAGACAATTCCGCCCCGGAAGAGATCATCCCGCTGCTCAACGAATATAGCGAGGTGGTGATCACCGCGATCCATGAGGCCGGCGGCAATGTTCTGAAGCTGATCGGCGATGGCGTGCTTGCCATCTTCAAGGGCGAGGATCCGGCGCAAAGTTGTTCAGCGGCCCTGCAGGCCGAGCGTCTGCTGCGCCAGAAGCTTGCGGCGCTGAATGCGGCGCGCGAGGTGGACCGGCGGCCGACGACCGATGTCTATATCGGCCTGCATATCGGCGATGTCTTCTACGGCAATATCGGCAGTCAGGACCGCCTGGATTTCACGGTCATCGGGCCAGCGGTCAATGAGGTGAGCCGCATTGCCTCGATCTGCCGTTCGGTTGATCTCAATGTGCTGATGTCGTCGGATTTCGAAGCGGCGATCCCCGAGGCGGAACGCAACGTTCTCGCCTGTATCGGCCGCTATGCTCTGCGCGGCGTCAAACGCCCGCAATTGCTTTACACGCTGGAAAGCGCGCGGCTGAACGGCTGACCAGCAAGATCCATCAGCGTTCGGAGCCTGCATAGGATGCATAAGATGCAGGGGCAGTTTCCCACGCTTTCTAGAAGATGTCAGATTCGTTGTGTGTCATGTGAATGTCTGACATTTCTCCGCGAAGGTAGGAAGAAACCTATGCAAGTTATGCATCCTATGCACTATGCTGATGGACCGGTCGGCCTCAGGTATGCAAAGCGACTCGAATTCGATGCTCGAGCGATGTACCGGATCCGTCGCGGATCGCTTCGCGTTTTCGCAAGACAGGCTTCACGCTTCGGCAAGATCTGCGAGGCTTGAGTGCCTGCATAGGCTGCAGGAGCCGCATAGGCAAATTCTTACGCTTCCTAGGAAATGTCAGGTTATATATCTGTCATGTGGATGTCTGACATTTTCCCACATACGACCAAAAATGCCTATGCAGCCTCTGCTGCCTATGCACAGTGCCGCTCATCCCGTCGGCTGTTCGCTCCGAGCAACTGCTCTAACGCAGCAACCCCTGTCCGCCGTCGATCCAGACGGGCGTGCCGGTAATATGCCGGGCACGTTCGGAGGCCAGGAAGAGGATCGTCTCGGCGACATCGTCGCTCGACCCCGCCTTGCCGCCGGTAATGGGGATTTCGCCTTCCGGCCAGATGACGGGCACCTCGGTTTCTTCACGGTGACGCGTGGTGGTGTTGGCTGAAATGCTGGTTTCGATCGCGCCTGGGCAGACGGCATTGACGCGGATGCCGTGTTTGCCGAGTTCCAGCGCCAGCTGCTGCACCATGGCGACCTGGCCGGCCTTGGTGGCGGTATAGGCCGTGGCGCCCGGTGTGGTGAAGGTGCGTGTGCCGTTGATGGAGGAAACGACAATGATGGAGCCACCGTTTATCTTCAGATAGGGTACGGTCAGATGCAGGGTCAGATAGGTGCCGCGCAGGTTCACGGCCATGGTCTGATCCCATTCGTCGGGTTTGAGGTCATCGATCGGCGCCCAGACGCCGTTGATGCCGGCATTGGCGACGACGATGTCGATACCGCCGAAGGCCTCGGTCATCTTGTCGATCGCGATGCGCATCTGTCCTTCGTCGCTGGTATCGGCAGTCAGTTCGATCGACTGGCCGCCGGCCGCGACAATCTCCTTGCAGGTCTGCAGTACCTCGCTTTCGGTACGGCTCAGTACCGCAACCTTTGCGCCTTCAGCGGCGAGCTTCAATGCGGTTGCCTTGCCGATGCCGGAGCCTGCGCCGGTCACCAATGCGATCTTTCCCTGCAACTCCATCGACCGTTCCTCTTTGTGGTTGCCGGAAAGGCAATGATCGGGGCGGCTCTTGGTTCCGGAGCGCGTGGCGTTGAGGACTATTTCAGGAGGTTATGGCGAAGCGCCCACTTTTCCGGTCCGTGAACGGCGGCGAAGAGCAGGCCGGCCAGAAAGGAGAAGTGATCGACGAAGAAGCCGAACTCGGCCTGGTTCTGCTGCCAGAGCGACGGGCCATGGAAGGAGAAGGCGAGGAAGATCACGTAAATGCCTGCGAGCAAGCTGGCCTCGCTGAAGAAGGCGCCTGTGATGAAGGCGAGCGCCAACGCGATCTCGAAGAAAGCCGCGATCCAGGCAAGGAATGTTGCCGCCGGAAAGCCGGCCGCGGTGATATAGGCTGCCGTCGCGCCGATATCGGCGAATTTGAAACCGGCAGCCATGAAGAAGATGAAGCTGAAGATGATGCGGGCGATCAGGACTGCGATTGCTCTGGCCATGTGAAATCTCCTCTTTGAGCTTCCACCATGACGGATGAGCTGTCCGCGATCCGACAGGGAGAATGAAAAAGGACCGCTTTCGCGGCCCTTCTGGTTACCATTCGGCGAAGCTGCCATCTTCGTGGCGCCAGATCGGGTTGCGCCAGCGATGGCCCTCCTTGGCGCGCTCGATGACATAGGCTTCGTCCACTTCGACGCCGAGGCCGGGGCCTTGCGGGATGGAGACGAAACCGTCGGCGTACTGGAAGACTTCCTTGTTGGAGATGTAATCGAGGATGTCGTTGCCCTTGTTGTAGTGGATGCCGAGGCTCTGCTCCTGGATGAAAGCATTGTAGGAGATGGCATCGACCTGCAAGCAGGCGGCAAGCGCGATCGGCCCGAGCGGGCAGTGGGGCGCGAGCGCCACGTCATAGGCTTCGGCCATGGCTGCGATCTTGCGGCATTCGGTGATGCCACCGGCATGCGACAGATCCGGCTGGATGATGTCGACATAGCCGTCCGACAGGACCGACTTGAAGTCCCAGCGCGAATAGAGGCGTTCGCCGAGCGCGATCGGCGTCGAGCAATGATTAGCGATTTCCTTCAGGGTTTCGCGGTGTTCTGACAGGACCGGCTCCTCGATGAACATCAGCTTGTAGGGCTCCAGTTCCTTGGCGAGCACTTTTGCCATCGGCTTGTGGACGCGGCCGTGGAAATCGACGCCGATGCCGATATGCGGGCCGATCGCTTCGCGGATGGTGGCGATGGTCTCGACCGCCTTGTCGATCTTCTCGTTGGTGTCGACGATCTGCATCTCTTCGCAGCCGTTGAGCTTGATGGCCTTGAAGCCGCGGGCGACGACGTCCTTGGCGTTGCGGGCGACATCGGAGGGGCGATCGCCGCCGATCCAGCTGTAGACCTTGATGCGGTCGCGTACCTGGCCGCCGAGCAGCGAATGGATCGGCTGGCCGAGTGCCTTGCCCTTGATGTCCCAGAGCGCCTGGTCGATGCCCGAGATCGCCGACATGTGGATGGCGCCGCCGCGGTAGAAGCCGCCGCGATACATCACTGTCCAGTGGTCTTCGATCAGGAAGGGGTCCTTGCCGACAAGATAGTCGGCGAGCTCGTGAACGGCGGCCTCGACGGTCAGCGCACGGCCTTCGACAACAGGCTCGCCCCAGCCGACGATGCCTTCATCGGTTTCGATTTTCAGAAACAGCCAGCGCGGCGGAACGATATAGGTAGTCAGTTTGGTGATCTTCATGGAAATCGTGCTCTCGTTTCGCTTCGTGTTCCCATCAGCGGCCGAGCCGCCGATATTGTTCTGAGTTCTGTTATTTCGTCATTTCGTTATCTCGTTCGGCCGGCGGCTGTGAGGTCGCGTTTGGCGAGGTCGAGAATTCGGTTGACGCAATCGCGCGCGCTTGCCGCGTCCCGCAGGCGCAGTGCCTCGACCACCTTGCCATGCAGGGCAAGCGCCTCGCGGTGATCAGGCATGGCGAGGTTCGAGGCGTGGAGCGCAAATTTCAGGGCGGCATGGATAGCGCTGGAGAGGCGATGGAAGACCTGGTTATGGCTCGCCTTGAGAAGCACCGTATGGAAGAGCAGATCCGCCTCGGTGAAAGCTTCGGAATCGTCGCTCGCCGACTGCATGCGCTGCCAGGCATCGTCGAGATCGGCGATCTCCTGAGCGCTCGCGCGGCTTGCTGCATATTCGGCGGCAGCCGGCTCGATGGTGCGGCGGGCTTCAAGAATGCTGGCAAGCAAGTCGAAATCGCCGAGATGCGGTCCCATCCATTCCAGCACATCCTGATCGAGGATATTCCACTCGTCCTTGTCGCAGACGGTGGTGCCGATGCGCGGCTTGCCGCGCACAAGTCCCTTGGATTCCAGAACCTTCAGGGATTCGCGGATGACGGTGCGGCTGACGCCATGGAGTTCGCAGAGATCGTTTTCGCGCGGCAGCAGTGTACCGACAGCATAGCGGTTGGCGCAGATATCTTCGGCAATCGCCGCCGTGACGTTACGGCGGACGCGCGGCCGGCGCTCGGGCGCCGAGCTCTTTTCGTCGCGTCTTGCTGCAGGCTGCATCGAAAGGCTCCTCGTGACCGGTCTTTTAAAGCAATCATCATACATAAACAATGCTCTTGTATGATGATTGGTATTCAATCTGGTGTCGTCTTCCGCGGATAGAGGACTATATTGCCGGTCGTAAGGGCAGAGTGTCCTTCGCGGTGGAGCGGCGCAACGCTTCGAAAATCAATCGAAACAGGAGGACGGCATGCAGATCAATCGTACAGCTTCGGCCCATTGGTCGGGTGGTCTCAAGGACGGCAAGGGGCAGATCTCGACCCAGAGCGGCGCGTTGAGCAATTATCCCTACGGCTTCGCAAGCCGCTTCGAAGGCATTGCTGGCACCAACCCGGAAGAGCTTATCGGCGCGGCCCATGCAGGCTGCTTCACCATGGCGCTGTCACTGATCCTCGGCGAAGCCGGCCTCAAGGCCGACCATATGGAAACATCGGCCAAGGTGACGCTCGAAAGCGTCGAAGGCGGCTTTGCCATCACCGCCATCCACCTGTCACTGTCCGGCAGCATTCCCGGCGCCGACCAGGCGAAGTTCGAAGAACTTGCCGGCATGGCGAAGGCTGGTTGCCCGGTTTCCAAGGCACTTTCTGCCGTTCCGATCACGCTCGACGTCAAGCTCGTCTGATCTTTCAAACCTGTTTTCGTTGCGATGCCGCAGCCTGCCCAGGCTGCGGCATTTTTGTTTGCATCGCAAAATCATTGACAAGTGAGGGATGATATTTTACGACTGACGAAATTCGAATTTCGTCAGTCGTAAAATATCAGGCCCGAAACCCATGGATGACATCGCGGAAACCACGCTGGACGTCACACGGCAGGAAAATATCACCCGCATCCTGGATGCGGCCGAGCGGCTTTTCCGCCACTACGGCTATTCCAAGACGACCGTCGCGGATGTGGCCCGCGACCTCGGCATGTCGCCTGCCAATATCTACCGTTTCTTCGCCTCCAAGGTTGAGATCCACCAGGCGATCTGCGGACGCATGCTGGCGATGAGCTATGAGCTTGCAGCCAATATCTGCCATCAGAAGATCGGCGCTTCCGACCGGCTGCGCCAGTACGTGCGCAGCCAGTACCAGCTGACGCTCGACATGATGCTCGATCAGCAGAAAGTGCATGAGATGGTGATCGTCGCGATCGAACGCGACTGGCATGTCATCGAGAAACACATCGACTCCATTCACGCATTGATTGCCGACGTTATCCGCGACGGCATCGCTGCCGGTGAATTCGCCGATCAGGACCCCGAGGTCGCCTCCCGCTGCTTCGGAGCGGCGACCATCAATCTCTGCCACCCGCAAATGGTTGCCCAATGTCTTGCCAAGACAAACCGGGCGGCCGTGGACGAACTGATCGAATTTGCGATCAGGGCACTTAGAAAATAAGCGCGGCAAAGACCGTCAAGAAAACCCGAAACGATCAGGAGTGCGAAAGATGTTTTCGCTCAAGACCTTCAGTAACCGCGTGCCGTTCGTCATGAGCCTCGCGCTCCTTGGCGCGGTCGGGCTCGGCGTCGCCGGCTGCACGGAAGAAAAGGCAGAGGTCAAGGAGGTCATCCGGCCAGTCAAGGTGGTGGAGATCACCAAGGCTGGCGATACCCGTACGCTCGATTATTCCGGATCGGTAAGGGCGCGCACGGAAATGAACCTCGGCTTCCGCGTCGGCGGCAAGATCACCGAGCGTCTCGTCGATATCGGCGAACAGGTGAAGCCGGGTGACGTTCTCGCGCGGATCGACTCGACCGACTATCAGCTTGCGGTGAAGACTGCCGACGCCAATCTCGCCGCCGCCGAAAAGGCCGTCGAGACGGCCGATATCGCCAACCGCCGCGCCGAGCAGCTCTTCGACAAGAATGTCGCGCCGAAATCACAGGTCGAGCAGGCTTCTCTCAGCCACGATCAGGCGATTTCGACCCGCGATGCCGCCGCGTCCGCGCTCGATCAGGCGAAGAACCAGGTGAGCTATACGGAACTCAAGGCCGACCATAGCGGTATCGTGACCACCATCAATGCCGATGTCGGACAGGTCGTGGGATCCGGCACGCCTGTCGTTGCCGTTGCGGTCGATGGCGAGAAGGAAGTGCAGATCGCGGTGCCGGAAAACGATATCGCCCAGTTCAAGCCCGGCAAGACCGTGAAGGCGAGCTTCTGGTCCGATGACAAGCTTGTACATGACGGCACCGTTCGTGAGGTCGCAGGCAGCGCCGATCAGCAGTCACGCACTTTCGCCGTGCGTGTCAGCCTGCCGAACGATCCGCGTGTGCTGCTCGGCATGACGGCGACGATCGAGGCCGATGTCAGCAATACCAACACCTATGTTTCCATTCCGCTCAGCGCGCTGGCGCAGAAGGACGGCAAGAAGGTTGTCTGGACCGTCGATCGCGGGACGGCGACCGTGCACTCCCGCGGTATCGAGGTCGCCGATTTCACCGGCGATGGCGTGCGCGTAACCAATGGGCTCGATAATGGCGATCTCGTCGTTGCCGCCGGTACCCAATTCATGAGCGAAAACCTGCAGGTCAAGCTTCCCGATCAGCAATCGGCTGCCGCCGAAACGGACGCAGCCGTCCGCTGAACGGCTCAAGGAGAGGGAACAGGATCATGGACGCCAAAACCACTGAAAAGCGCCCCTTCAATCTTTCGCGCTGGGCGATCGGCCATCCGAGCATCGCGCGCTTCCTTTTCGGGCTGATCCTGATCACCGGCGTGCTCGGCCTGACGCGCATGGGCCAGAAGGAAGATCCGGACTTTACCTTCCGCGTCATGGTTGTGCAGGCGATCTGGCCCGGTGCCTCGCTTCAGGACATGGAAGACCAGGTCACCAACAAGATCGAGCGCAAGCTGCAGGAAACGCCGCATCTCGACTGGGTGAAGTCCTATACGCGCGCCGGCAGCACGATCATCACCGTGCAGGTAAAGGGCGATACGAATTCGGCTGATGTGGCCGACGCCTTCTATCAGGTGCGCAAGAAGGTCGGCGATATCAGCGGCGACCTGCCGCAGGGCCTGCTTGGCCCGTATTTCAACGACGAATTCGGCGATACCTTCATCACGCTGCATTCGATCAGCGGCGACGGCTATTCCTATCCTGAGCTGAAAAAATACGCGATCCAGGCGCGTGACATGCTGCTGACAACGCCCGGTGTCGAAAAGGCCGTCATCATCGGTGACCAGCCGGAGAAGATCTATATCGACGTCTCCTCCAAGGCGCTCGCCGAGCGTCGCCTGACGATCCCTGATCTCCAGAATGCCATCAAGGGCCAGAATGCCGTCGATCCGGCTGGTAATGTCGATACCGGTCTGCGTTCGGTGCGCATCTCGGTCGAAGGCAACGTCCACAAGGTGGAAGATATCCGCGAACTGCGGCTGCGCTCCGGCAATCAGGTGACGCGCCTCGGCGATATCGCCACCGTCACATCAGGCCTCGAAGATCCCTACCAGCGCAAGTACCGCTATAACGGTCACGAGAGCGTGCAGGTCGGCGTCGTTATGGCCAAGGGCTTCAAGGTCACTGATGTCGGCAAGGACGTCGACGCGACCTACAAGCGCTTCGAGGACTCGCTGCCTTATGGCGTCTCTGTCGATCAGATTTCCAACCAGCCTGACGTCGTGACCGATGCGGTCAGCGAATTCATGCATGCGCTCGGCGAAGCTCTCGCCATCGTGCTCATCGTCTCGTTCCTGTCGATCGGCTGGCGCTCGGGTCTGGTAATTGCCATCGCCATTCCGCTGGTATTGGCTGCGACCTTTGCCATCATGTACGAACTCGGCATCGACCTGCAGCGCATTTCGCTCGGTGCGCTCATCATCGCGCTCGGCCTGCTGGTCGACGATGCGATGATCGTCGTGGAATTGATGGAGCGAAAGCTCGAGGAGGGTCTCGTCAAGATCGACGCGGCGAGCTTCGCCTATTCCTCGACTGCTTTCCCGATGCTGACGGGTACATTGATCACCACGGCCGGCTTCATTCCCGTCGGCTTTGCTGCATCGACCGCCGGCGAATATGTGCGCTCGCTCTTCTATGTCGTCGGCATTGCGCTGGTGACCTCGTGGTTCGTGGCGGTCTATTTCACGCCATGGCTTGGCTACATGATCCTCAAGCAGCGCAAACATGCGGGCGGCGATCATCATGATGTGTTCGACACACGCTTCTATCGCGGCCTGCGTCGTACAGTCGGTTGGGCGGTGCGCCATCGCGTCATCGTACTTGCGCTGACGCTTGCCACTTTCGTCACCAGCCTGTGGAGCTTCCAGTTCATTCCGCAGAACTTCTTCCCGCAGTCCTCCCGTCCGGAAATCCTCGTCGATCTCTGGCTGCCGGAGGGAACCAGCATCAAGCAGGTGGAAGTCGAGGCCAAGGCGCTGGAAGCCAAGATGATGGACGATCCCGACAAGAAGTTCATCGCCACCTATATTGGCGAAGGCGCGCCGCGCTTCTTCCTGCCGCTCGACCAGCAGCTTCGTAACCCGAACTACGCCCAGATGCTGATCATGGCCAATGACGAGCCGGCCCGCGAGCGACTGATCACCAAGCTCAGGACAATCCTTGCAGAAGATTTCCCCGACATCCGCGGCAAAGTCGATCGTCTGTTTCTCGGCCCGCCGACGGGCTGGCCGGTGCAGATGCGCGTGATGGGGCCGGATCGTGCTGAAGTGCGCAGGATTGCCGATCAGGTGAAGGAGCGCTTCACCAAGGATCCGATACTCGGTGCTGTTCATGACGACTGGCTGGAGCCGGTGCCGGCGATGAAGCTGGTCATCGATCAGGACCGTGCCCGCGCACTCGGCGTCACTTCGCAGCGCGTCCGACAGATGCTGCAGACCGCCATGTCCGGGGCGCCGCTCGACGACTTCCGAGACGGCGAGGAGACGGTCTCGATCGTCGCCCGCGAGCCGGACGCGAACCGTTCGCTGCTCTCGGCCGTTAATTCGGTCTATGTTCCGACGGATTTCGGCGGCTTCGTTCCGGTTTCGCAGATCGCCAAGGTCGTGCCTGTCGTTGAACAGGGTCTCGAATGGCGGCGCGACCGCCTGCCGACGATATCGGTGCGTGCAACCCTGCCCGACAATGTCCAGTCGAACGACGTGGTGACCAAGCTCTACAACGACATGCAGGACCTGCGGAACAGCCTGCCGGCCGGTTACAAGATCGAGATCCAGGGCGGTGCCGAGGATTCGGCTGAAAGCCAGGCCTCGATTGCCGCCAAGGCGCCGATCATGCTCGTCGTCATCATGATCCTGCTGATGGCGCAGCTGCAGCACTTCGGCAAGGCGATGCTGGTCTTCGCCACCGGTCCGCTCGGCATTATCGGCGCGGCCTCGGCCCTGCTGATCAGCGGTGCTCCCTTCGGCTTCGTGGCGATCCTCGGCGTCATTGCGCTGCTCGGCATTATCATCCGCAACTCGATCATTCTCGTCGACCAGATTGACCAGAATATCAAGGCGGGCATGCACAGGCAGGAGGCGATCATCGGGGCTGCCGTGAACCGCTTCCGGCCGATCACGCTGACGGCGCTGACGGCCGTGCTTGCGCTGATCCCGATCTCGCGCGGCGTCTTCTGGGGTCCGCTCGCCTACGCCATGATGGGCGGCATCCTGGTCGCCACCGTGCTGACCATCCTCGTGCTGCCGGCCGGCTATGCCCTGTTCTTCGGTCGCGAGCCGAAGACCAGGAATGACGAATATGCCAATGCCAACCAGGAAGAGGCGGATGGAGATATCCATCATCCGCCGGCATTGGCAGCCGAATGAGGCAATGGCGCGGTCGAGGCCGCGCCATTTTTGTTTCAGCTCATCAGGTTCGGCAGGTAGCCGGCAAAGCCTGATATTTTCCAGCGGCCGAGAAGACGGTGGCGCTAAACGGGAGTAAAGATCGCTCTATATAAGCTGGAGGGAGGTATGACCGTGGCCGATTACCGTCTGGAAGCGAGCTGGAGTCCGGTCGAAGGAAGCTTTGGGCGCTTCACCTTCACGCTATTCAATCTGTCCGCCAAGACGCTGTCCGGCTTTACGCTTGCCTACACGTCGTTAACCCGCGTGGCGGACAAGCATGTCGCCGAGGGTGCGACACTGAAACGGCGCGTGGCGAATTTTCATGAATATTCTCCGCCCGAGGGGCTCACCATCAAGCCAGGTGGCAGCTGGCAGTTTACGGTGGAAGGCCTGACGAACGGCCCGAAGCATGTCACGTCGGGCATCAAATCCGCCTACCTCACGCTAGCCGATGGCCGGCATGTGCCCGTCAGCTTTGGCGATCTGATGCTCGCTGGTGTCGAGCGCGGCGAATTGCCGGAGCTTCTGCCGAAGGGCGAGGTGACAGAGCCCTTTTCGCTGCTGCCCTGGCCGTTGTTCTTGTCGTTGCGGCCGGACGATATGCCGCCCGTCGCGCTTTATCCAGCAGCTGGCTCGAGCGCCAAGAATATCAGGGCCGTGGAGAAGGTGCTCGCCCTCTACCAGCGGCTCTTTCCGGCCGACAACGTGCCTTTCACGCTGCAGCCGGTTCAGGGGGGGCGGCAGATCCGCTTCAAGGGGGAATCCTCGATCATGGAGGCGGCCTATGAACTGCGTTTCACGGCACAAGAGATCATTCTTGGTACCGACGATGCGGCCGGGCTGCTTTACGGATTGATCAGTCTTGCGCAACTGCTGCATGGAGCGCGCCATGATCCGGAAACCTTTCAGTTTCCGGTCTTCGGCACTATCGCCGATCAGCCCCGCTACACATGGCGCGGCTGTCATCTCGATGTCAGCAGGCAGTTTTATCCGGTCCCTGATATCAAACGGCTGATCGATATCCTCGCCTGGAACAAGCTCAATATTTTTCACTGGCATCTGACCGACGATGAAGCCTGGCGGCTGGAGATCAAGGCCTATCCTGAGCTTACGGAGATCGGTGCAAAGCGTGGGCCTGACGAAGTTCTGTTGCCGCAGCTCGGCGATGGCGCGGAGCCGCGTTCAGGATTTTACAACCAGGAAGATGTCCGAGGGGTCGTTGCTCATGCAGGCATGCTGCGTGTCGAAGTCGTGCCGGAGATCGATATACCCGGTCACAGCTCCGCAGCACTCCTCTCCCTGCTGCAACTCGTCGATGGACAGGAGGCGCCGGACGGCTACCGGTCGGTGCAGGGATATCCAAACAATGCGCTCAATCCAGCGGTCGAATTCACTTATGAGTTCCTCGGCAAGGTGTTCGACGAAATGCTCCCGCTCTTTCCGTCCGAATATATTCATATCGGCGGCGACGAGGTGCCACATGGCTCCTGGCTTGCCTCGCCGCTTTGCAGAACGCTGATGGAGCGTGAGAAGCTTGCGGGCACGGCCGAACTGCAATCCTATTTCCTCCGGCGGATCAAGGCGATGCTTGCCGAGCGCGGCAAGAAGCTTGCCGGCTGGAACGAGGTTTCGCAGGGCGGCGGCGTCGATCGCGAAGGCACACTGCTGATGGCCTGGGAAAAACCTGACGTCGGCATCGAGCTGGCAGGGGAGGGCTATGATATCGTCATGACGCCGGGTCAGGCCTACTATCTCGACATGGCGCAGGCCGAAGACTGGGGAGAGCCGGGTGCCAGCTGGGCCGGTTTCACGCCACCGGAAAAGACCTATGCTTACGAAGCCGAAGGCGAATTGCCGGAGGAGCTGAGGGAGCGGATGCGCGGCATCCAGGCCTGTATATGGGGCGAGAATTTCGTCTCGCGGGCCTATTTCAACCGGCTGGTCTTCCCGCGGCTGCCGGCCATCGCGGAAGCCGCCTGGACTCCCTGTCTGCGAAAGGACTGGCTGCGCTTTGCCGCGATCGTCCGGATGTGGCCGACGCTTTAGAACTCTGTTTTTGCGCGATCCAGCAAAGCCGCACAGTTATTGGAATTGCACTATGCAGCTTCAGCCTTGAGGCCCAGAAGTGCCGCGCCGATCAGGCCCGGTTCGATACGGCATTCGCTGCGCACGACCAGCGGGCGGTCGAATTTCCGCAGGATACGAGCGCGCACCGCTTGATCCAGCTCAGCCAGCAGCGGCTCCACATTAGAGAGGCCGCCGCCCACAGGCACGATGGTTGCGCCTGTGAGGTTGATGGCGAGTGCTAAGGGCGAGGCGACGAGATCGACATAAACGTCGATCGTGCGATTGGCTTTTTCCTGGCCGTTGCGCCAGTTGGTGATGATTTCCTCGCTGGAGAAATCGAGATCGTGCAGCGTCTTGTGCAGGCGTTCCAGACCACGCGCGCCGCCGACGGTATCGACACAGCCTTTCTGGCCGCAGCCACAGGCATAGGCGGGGATCGCAACCGGCGGAGTGCCGGCCTGCGATGCGATGATCGGGCCGTGGCCCCATTCGCCGGCAAAGCCGCCTGACGCATTGATGAGGCGCCCATCTGAGACGACGCCGCCGCCGACGCCGGTGCCGAGGATGGCGCCGAAGACGATGCGATGGCCGCGGCCGGCGCCGAGTTCGGCTTCCGCCATGGCGAAGCAATCGGCATCATTGGCGATCAGCACAGGCAGGCTGAGCTCAGCCTCCAGGTCGGCGGCGAGGTTGCGGTCGTGGATGCAGGGGATATTGGCGACGATGAGGCGCTGCGTGTCCGGGTCGACGACACCGGCAATCGAGAGTGCAATGCGCGAGGGCTGCTCGCCGGCCTCGGCGATGATGCTCTTCAGCGTCGCGACGAAAGCCGGGAAATCATCCTTGGGGGTCGGGCGACGGCCAAGCGGTACGATGTCGGATTCCGAACGCGCAATCCCGCCCTTGATGGCGGAGCCTCCGATATCGAATGAAATAATCATCTGATGTCTGCCAATTGTCTGTGCTTGGCGTCTGCTCGCACTCTTGGCGGCGAATTACAAGGATTATTCGATAAATGAACAAAGCCTGATCATTATGAGCTGATAATTTCATCCGCCAAGGTCATGCTATTGGCATATTGCATGGGCAAGCTTCTCATCATTCACCCTCCCCGGCCGGATTCATGACAATCGAAAATACCGAAACTCAGAGAACGATAGCCCGCAGGCCGCGTCCGAAAGGCAAGCGCCTGTCCTCCATCCTGCGACAGATGGCGGCGGATCGAGGCCGCGAACGCGTGTCGATCGGCGACCTGTTCCAGACGATGGGCGACCGGGCGATCGGCGCGCTGATGCTGATCTTTGCGCTGCCGAACGCTTTTCCGACGCCGCCCGGCACCTCGTCGCTCCTCGGCGCACCGCTGATCTTCCTTGCCGCACAGCTTACCTTAGGCCTGAAGCCGTGGTTGCCGAAGGCGATTGCGGCGCGCTCCATGCGGCGGGAGGATTTCGAGACGATCGTCGGGCGTATTCATCCCTGGCTCGCCTGGGCGGAGCGCATGCTGCAGCCACGATTGAGCATTTTCGTCGAGCCGCCGGCGGAATATCTGGCGGGCTTCTGCTGTCTTGTGCTGGCGATCGTTCTCGTGCTGCCGGTGCCGCTCGGCAATATCCTGCCGGCGATTGCGATTTCGCTCTTCGCCTTTGCCATTCTTGGCCGAGACGGGCTGTTTTCGCTTCTCGGCTTCGCCATGACGGCCGTCTCGCTCGTCGTTGCCGGCGGGGTGATCTACGGTCTCGTCAAGGCGGCGATCTATATCGTCATGCAGTGGTTCGGCTGAAGAACCGCTGCTCACTTTTTCAACGCCCTCGACATTTGCCCGATTTTTGTTTTGATCTGGCACCAGATAGACTCAAAGAAATCAATGGCGGCGATAGATGGTTAAAAGAGCGGAGACTTCCGGACGGCTGGACGATGCGGCGCGCGCCGGCTGGCTCTATTATGTCGCCGGCCGTACCCAGGATGAAATCGCCTCCGCCATGGGTATTTCGCGCCAGTCGGCGCAGCGGCTCGTTTCGCTTGCCGTGGCCGAGCGGCTGATCAAAGTGCGGCTCGACCACCCGATTGCCGCCTGCCTCGAGCTCGGCAACCAGCTGCGCAAGAAATTTGGTCTGCGGCATGTCGAGATCGTTCCCAGCGATCCCGGCTCATCGTCGACGACGGTTGGCATTGCCGAAGCGGCTGCTTCCGAAATCGAGCGCTGGCTGAAACGCCCCGATCCGATCGTGCTTGCCGTCGGCACCGGGCGAACGCTGAAAGCGGCTGTCGACCAGCTGCCGGCGATCGAATGTCCCAATCACCGCATCGTCTCGCTGACGGGCAATATCGCGCCGGACGGTTCGGCGGCCTATTACAACGTCATTTTCAGCATGGCCGATGCCGTCAAGGCGCGGCACTATCCGATGCCGCTGCCGGTTCTCGTCACCTCGGCGGAGGAGCGGGAGCTTCTGCACGGCCAGCAACTCGTGCGCTCGACATTGGCGATCAGCGCGCAGGCGGATGTGACCTTCGTCGGTATCGGCGAGCTCGGCATTGACGGCCCGCTCTGCGTCGATGGTTTCCTCGAAAAAGACGAGATGATGGAGCTGATGCGCGGCGGTGCCGTGGGTGAGATCTGCGGCTGGATTTTCGACGTGGACGGCAGGCTGCTCGACAACCCGATCAACGAGCGTGTTGCTTCCGCTCCCATCCCGCCACGCGATTCGTCCACAGTCATCGGAATTGCCAAGGGCAAGCGGAAGTTCAACGCGATCAGGGCTGCCATTACAGGTCATCAGGTGAACGGTTTGATCACCGACGAAGAGACGGCTGAGTTTTTGCTCAGTAGTTGAGCAAAAATATTATCGTTTCGAATCAACAATATAGCTCGATTGTTCGGCATCGCAGCAACGATTGCCAATTGACAAATTTTCTCCGCTGATGAGTAATTGCCCATGAGCAAAGCGAATGCTCACACTCATCTTCTGGGAGGAAGATATGACATTGAGAACTCTTCTGCTGGGCGCCTGCTCAGCAATGGCGTTTGCCGGCATGGCTTCGGCCGAAACGCTGACAATCGCGACCGTGAACAACGGCGACATGATCCGGATGCAGAAGCTGACGGATGATTTCAAGGCGAAGAATCCCGGCATCGACCTTGAATGGGTAACCCTCGAAGAAAACGTTCTGCGCCAGAAGGTCACGACCGACATCGCGACCAAGGGCGGACAGTACGACGTCTTGACGATCGGCACCTATGAAGTTCCGATCTGGGCGAAGAAAGGCTGGCTTCTGCCGCTCGACAACCTCGGCGCCAACTATGACGTGGACGATCTGCTGCCGGCTATCCGCAGCGGTATCAGCCAGGACGGCAAGCTCTATGCGGCACCGTTCTACGGCGAAAGCTCCATGGTCATGTACCGCAAGGATCTGTTCGACGCTGCCGGCCTGAAGATGCCTGATGCGCCGACCTGGGACTTCATTGCAGATGCTGCAAAGAAGATCACCAACAAGGACAAGGAAGTCTACGGCATCTGCCTGCGCGGCAAGGCCGGCTGGGGCGAAAACATGGCCTTCCTGACGGCTATGTCGAACTCTTTCGGCGCCCGCTGGTTCGATGAACAGTGGAAGCCGCAGTTCGATCAGCCCGAGTGGAAGGACACGCTGACCTTCTACGTCAACCTGATGAAGGAAGCTGGCCCTCCCGGCGCTTCTTCCAACGGCTTCAACGAGAATCTGGCGCTCTTCCAGACCGGCAAGTGCGGCATGTGGATCGACGCAACGGTTGCTGCTTCCTTCGTTGCCGACCCGAAGCAGTCGCAAGTTGCCGACAAGGTCGGCTTTGCACTGGCTCCGGACAAGGGCCTCGGCAAGCGCGGCAACTGGCTCTGGGCCTGGAACCTCGCCATCCCGGCAGGCTCGCAGAAGTCTGAAGCCGCCGAGAAGTTCATCGCCTGGGCAACGAGCAAGGATTACACCAACCTCGTCGCCGAAAAGGAAGGCTGGCTGAACGCACCTCCCGGTACCCGCAGCTCGCTTTATGCGAATGCCGACTACCAGAAGGCCGCTTCGTTTGCGAAGATGACGCTCGACAGCATCAACTCCGCCGACCCGACCAAGCCGACTGTGAAGCCGGTTCCCTATGTCGGCGTCCAGTTCGTGGCGATCCCGGAATTCCAGGGCATCGGCACGGCCGTCGGCCAGCAATTCTCCGCAGCTCTTGCCGGCCAGATCTCGGTCGACCAGGCTCTGCAGAGCGCGCAGCAGCTGACCACCCGCGAAATGACCAAGGCGGGTTACATCAAGTAAAAACCTCCTGAGACGTACGGAATGCTTGACATTCCGCACCTCTGGGCCGCCGATTGCCCGAACTGCATCGGCGGCCGCTTTTTTCAAAGCTGTTTCGCAGCCATTTCCGCTTCAGATCAGACCGGTGATTGCTATGGCAACGTTCCACACTCGCTCCGCAGCACGCCTGATGATAGCACCTTCCGTGGTGCTGCTCTTCGCGTGGATGATCGTCCCGCTGGCGATGACGATTTACTTCTCCCTGCTGAACTACAATCTGCTCAACCCGGGCATGGAGAGTTTCGTCGGTCTCTTAAACTACCAATACTTCCTCACCGACCCGGCCTTTTTCGCCGCGCTCATCAATACGCTGGTGCTGGTTGCAGGTGTGCTTGTCATCACTGTTGTCGGTGGCATTCTCTTCGCACTACTGCTCGATCAACCGATGTACGGTCAGGGTATCGTTCGCATTCTGGTCATTGCGCCCTTCTTCGTCATGCCGACGGTGGCAGCGCTCGTCTGGAAGAACATGTTCATGAACCCGGTCAACGGCCTCTTTGCCTATATGGCAAAGGCTGTCGGCCTGCAGCCAATCGACTGGCTGGCCACGGTGCCGCTGTTCTCCGTCATCCTGATTGTCGCCTGGCAGTGGCTTCCCTTCGCCACGCTCATCCTGCTCACCGCGCTGCAGTCGCTCGATGAAGAGCAGAAAGAAGCCTCCGAGATGGACGGCGCCGGACCGATCTCGAAGTTCATCTACATCATCCTGCCGCATATGGCCCGCGCCATCACCGTGGTGATCCTGATCCAGACGATCTTCCTGCTCTCGGTCTTCGCAGAAATCCTGGTTACCACCAATGGCGGTCCGGGCACGCAGAGCACGAACCTCACCTATCTCGTCTATGCACAGGCGCTGCTGCAGTTCGATATCGGCGGAGCATCTGCAGGCGGTATCGTGGCGGTCGTGCTTGCCAATATTGTCGCGATCTTCCTCGTACGCCTCGTCGGCAAGAATCTGGAGGCTTGAGATGGCTAGAAAGGTCACCACCCAACGCAAGGTCATCATGACCGCGATCGCCTGGGCGCTCGGCATCCTGATCTTTTTCCCGATCCTCTGGACGTTCCTCACGAGCTTCAAGACGGAGGCGGATGCCATCGCCTCGCCCCCGCAGTTCCTGTTCTTCCACTGGACGGCGGAGAACTATGCGGAAGTGCAGAGCCGCTCAAACTATCTCAGCCACTTCATGAACTCGGTGGTGATTTCGTTCGGCTCAACGCTGATCGGTCTCATCATTGCCATTCCGGCCGCCTGGGCCATGGCCTTTGCGCCGACCAAACGGACCAAAGACGTGCTGATGTGGATGCTGTCGACGAAGATGATGCCGCCGGTCGGCGCGCTCATCCCGATCTACCTGATGTTCCGCAATTCGGGCCTGCTCGATACGCGCACCGGTCTGGTGATCGTGCTGACGCTGATCAATCTGCCGATCATCGTCTGGATGCTCTACACCTACTTCAAGGAAATCCCCGGCGAGATCCTCGAAGCCGCCCGCATGGACGGGGCGTCGCTCGCCAAGGAAATCATCTATGTGCTGACGCCGATGGCGGTGCCCGGCATTGCCTCGACGCTGCTGCTCAACATCATCCTTGCCTGGAACGAAGCCTTCTGGACGCTGAACCTCACGGCGTCAAAGGCGGCGCCGCTGACAGCCTTCATCGCCTCCTATTCGAGCCCGGAAGGCTTGTTTTACGCCAAGCTTTCGGCAGCTTCGACCATGGCGATTGCGCCGATCCTCATCCTCGGCTGGTTCAGCCAGAAACAACTTGTCCGCGGCCTGACCTTTGGCGCGGTGAAATAAGATCATAGGGAGAGAAACATGGGCAGCATTACCCTTCAAAAGGTTTCGAAGGTCTTCGGCGAAGCCAAGGTCATCCCTTCGATCGATCTCGATATCAGGGACGGCGAGTTCGTCGTCTTCGTCGGCCCCTCGGGCTGCGGCAAGTCCACCCTGCTGCGCCTGATCGCCGGCCTCGAAGACGTCTCCGGCGGCAAGATCGTCATCGACGGCAAGGATGCGACCGAGAAGGCGCCATCCGAGCGGGGTCTGGCGATGGTGTTCCAGTCCTATGCGCTCTATCCGCATATGAGCGTGCGCAACAACATCGCCTTCCCCCTGAAGATGGCGGGCATGGACAAGGCAGAGATCGACCGCAAGGTGGATGATGCCGCCCGCGTGTTGAATCTCGGCGACTATCTGGATCGCAAGCCGCGCCAGCTTTCTGGCGGCCAGCGTCAGCGTGTCGCCATCGGCCGCGCGATTGTGCGCCAGCCTTCGGCCTTCCTCTTCGACGAGCCGCTGTCGAACCTCGATGCGGCGCTGCGCGTCAACATGCGCATCGAAATCAGCGAGCTGCACCAGCAGCTGAAGACGACGATGGTCTACGTCACCCACGATCAGGTGGAAGCCATGACCATGGCCGACAAGATCGTTGTGCTCAACAGGGGCAATATCGAGCAGGTCGGTTCGCCGCTGGAGCTTTATCGCAGCCCGCGAAACCTCTTCGTTGCAGGCTTCATCGGCTCGCCTAAGATGAATTTCATCAAGGGGCAGAATGCTGCGCAGCTCAATGCGCACACGATCGGCATCCGTCCCGAACATGTGCTGCTGTCGACCGAAAGTGGCGACTGGAAGGGCAGGGTCATGGTCGCCGAACATCTCGGCTCCGATACGTTCCTGCATGTCGATGTCGAGGGTATCGGGATGGTGACGGCGCGCAGCAACGGCGATTTTGCTTCCAAGGCCGGGGATACGGTCTACCTGACGCCGGACAAGACGCGCATCCATAAATTCAACGAGAGCGGCCTCGCCATCTGAGGCGGCCGCCGGCTGGGGGCAGACATGCGGACTGGGCGGTCTCGTCCGGCCCGCGCTACCGGGAGGACCAAAGCCCTTTCGCAAGACCTTCAAGAGGACTGAAACATGACGTGCAAATTATCGCTGGCAACGCTCGCCGAGGCAGCAAAGACTGCAGCCATTCCGGCCTATGAGCGGGCGTCGCTGAAAGCCGGCATCGTGCACTTCGGCGTCGGCAATTTCCATCGCGCCCACCAGGCGATCTATCTCGACGATCTCTTCAATGCCGGCAGCGACCATGACTGGGCAATCATCGGTGCCGGCGTATTGCCATCGGATGCGGCCATGCGCGACAAGCTCGCGGCGCAGGATTTCCTGACGACCGTTGTCGAGCAGGACAACAACAAGACGGCGGCGCGGGTGACCGGGCCGATGATCGATATCCTGCCGGTCGGTGAACCCGCTGTTATCATCGCCAAACTCGCCGATCCTGAGATTCGTATCGTCTCGATGACGATCACCGAAGGCGGTTACTTCATCGATGCCTCGGGCAAGTTCAATCCGGCGCACCCGGCGATTGCCGCTGACGGACAGAACCCGGCGACGCCGAAGACGGTCTTCGGTCTGATCGTTGCTGGCCTGAGGGCGCGTAAAGACAAGGGTATCGAGCCCTTTACCGTCATGTCCTGCGACAACATTCCCCATAATGGCGTCGTCACTGCGAATGCTATTGTCGGAACGGCCAAGCTTTCCGATCCGGCCTTTGCCGACTGGATCAAGGCGAACGTCTCTTTCCCGAACGGCATGGTGGACCGCATCACGCCGGCGACCAGCCAGCGCGAGATCGATTTCCTCAAAGACAATTTCGGCATTGAGGACAACTGGCCGGTCTATTGCGAAGAGTTCAAGCAGTGGGTGCTGGAAGACAAGTTCCCGACGGGCCGCCCGGCGCTTGAAAAGGTCGGCGTTACCTTCGTGCCCGATGTCACGCCCTATGAACATATGAAGATCCGCATTCTCAATGGCGGCCATGCGACGATCGCTTATCCGGCGGCGCTGATGGATATTCATTTCGTGCATGAGGCGATGGAGAATGATCTGATCCGCGCCTTCCTCGCCAAGCTTGAAAACGAGGAAATCATCCCGATCGTGCCGCCGGTGCCGGATACGTCGCTCGCCGATTATTTCAAGCTGATCGAGCGCCGCTTCCTCAATCCGAAGATCGCCGACACGATACCGCGGCTGGCGCAGGACGGTTCCAACCGCCAGCCGAAATTCATCCTGCCCTCGACGCTCGACAATCTGCGCCAGGGCAGGGATGTCGTCGGCCTCGCGCTCGTCTCGGCGCTCTGGTGCCGCTACTTCTTCGGTAAGAGCGACAGCGGCAAGGACATCGTCTTCAACGATGCCAGCGCCGAGCGTCTGCATGAGGCGGCCGTCAAGGCAAAGGACGATCCGGCGGCCTTCCTCGTCTTCGACGATATTTTCGGCGAGGTGGCGAAATCAGATCTTTTCCGCAAGCGTTTCACCCATGCGCTGAAAACCTTGTGGGAAAAGGGCACGAAGGAAACCTTGCAGCTCTATCTCGACGGTAAGCTCGCAGTGTAAGGAATCACGATGGCGGCATTTCTGTCGCCATCCCGGCCTTGCGGACAATGCAGGACGGTTGCGTCCGAACTGAACTCAGGTTGGGTCTTTCATGGCTGATGGTGAACCACGGCTGGTCATTTTCGATTGCGACGGTGTGCTCGTCGACAGCGAACCGATTTCGATCAGCGTTCTCGTCAAGGCGATGGCCGATCTCGGCGTGACGATTACCGAGGACGAGGCCTATGAACGCTTCCTCGGCAAGAGCCTTGCAACCCTCATCTCCATATTGGAGACGGAATTCAACGTGCATGCCAACGAGGAATTCCTGGAAAGCATCCGCACCAATCTCTATGCCCGTTTCCGCACCGAGCTGAAGGCCATGCCGGGTATTGGCGATACGATCGATGCGCTTGGCGTTCCCTGCTGTGTTGCATCGTCCAGCCAGGTCGAGCGGATCAAACTGTCGCTCTCTGTCACCGGGCTGCTGTCGAAGTTGCCGAACATCTTCAGCGCCAGCATGGTCAAGCGCGGCAAGCCGGCGCCTGATCTCTTCCTCTATGCGGCCGACCAGATGCATGTGGAACCCCGTGACTGCATCGTCATCGAGGACAGTCCGGCGGGTATTGCTGCAGCCAAGGCGGCGGGCATGACGGTCTTTGCCTTTACCGGCGGCTCGCATGCAAACTTTGCCGGCTACCGTGAAGAACTCGACCGTCTTTCGCCGGAAGTCGTGTTTGACGCCATGCCGGAATTGATACACCTTGTCCGCAAACAAAAGCTGGACGGGACTCAGCATTGATGCGTGATCATGTGGTTGCGGTGGATATCGGCACGAGCAGCGCACGCGCCGGTGTCTTCGATACGCATGGCCGCCTGCTTGCCAAGGCTGAACATCCAATCGTCATGAACCGGCCGCGCGAGAACCATGCCGAGCATGATTCCGAGGATATATGGTCGGCCGTTTGCACTGCCGTGCGCACGGCTATGGGCCAGTCCGGCATTGGGGCTGCCGCAATCGGCGCGATCGGTTTCGACGCTACCTGTTCGCTTGTGGTGCGCGATACCGAAGGCAGGCAGATCAGCGTTTCCACCGGCGGCGAGACCCGGTTCGATACGATCGTCTGGCTCGATCATCGGGCGCTGAAGGAAGCCGATTTCTGTACGGCGACGAAGCATGAAGTGCTGGAACATTCCGGCAATGTCATGTCGCCGGAAATGGAAATGCCGAAACTGATCTGGCTGAAGAAGAAGCTGCCGGCAACCTGGGAGAAAGCCGGATACTTCTTCGACCTTGCTGATTTCCTGACCTGGAAGGCATCCGGCTCGGCTGCCCGATCCCGCTGCACGCTGACGGCCAAATGGAATTACCTCGCTCATAAGGAAAGGGGCTGGCGGCAGGATTTCCTGCAGCAGATCGGTCTTGAGGATTTACTGCTGCGCGGCAGTCTGCCTGAGGAGACAGTGGCGGTTGGAGAAAGCATCGGCAAACTGACGCCGGATGCTGCCGAAGCGTTGGGCCTGACCACCGATTGCCATGTCTCGGCCGGGATGATCGATGCCTATGCCGGCGCGCTCGGCACACTCAGTGGCTATGCTGGCGATCCGGCGAAGCTTGAGCAGCAGCTTGCGCTGATTGCAGGGACATCGAGCTGCATCGTCGCCTTTTCGCTCGAGCGAAAGCCGAGCGAGGGAATGTGGGGCCCCTATTACGAGGCAGTTTTTCCGCAATCGTGGCTCGTCGAGGCTGGCCAATCGGCCGCCGGTGCGCTGCTCGATCATATCGTGCGCATGCACGCGGCCGGCGGTGAGCCAACTGCAGCGCTGCATCAAATGATCGTCGCCCGCGTCGCTGAACTCAGAGCAGAAGAGGGTGACGCGCTCGGTGCGCGGATCTTCGTTCTCCCGGATTTTCACGGCAACCGGTCGCCGCTGGCCGACCCGCATGCTGTCGGTGTCATCAGCGGCTTGACGCTCGATACGTCCTTCGACGGGCTCTGTGCGCTCTATTGGCGGACCGCGGTCGGGATTGCGCTCGGTATCCGTCACATCCTCGAAAAAATGAGGGATCACGGCTACGTGCCGGATACGCTGCATGTGGCTGGCGGGCATGTGAAGAACCCCGTTCTGATGGAGCTCTATTCGGATGTGACGGGCTGCAAGGTCATCGTGCCTGACATGAACGAGGCGGTACTGCTTGGCACCGCGATCACCGCATCGGTTGCCTGCGGCTTACACAAGGATTTGGCGGCGGCTGGCAAGGCGATGTATCCCGGTGGCTCCGAGCGGCTTCCCGACAGGAGCAAGCAGGCGCTTTACGACCGCGACTATCGCCGATTTCTTGCCATGTATCGCCACCGGGCGGAACTGGAAGCGATGGAATAGTTCAGCGATTTGCCGTTTCGCCGAGGATAGTCGCAAATTCCACCATGCGTCGGCGCCGCTGGCTCGCCTCTTCGCCGGCACCCAAAATGACCGCCTCGGACAGACAATCGAGCAAGGCGATCAGCGGCGGCAGGTTATCCATGTCGGGCGCGCGGGCAGGCGGCAAAGGCAGGACGACGTTCGATTGTTCGGGCAGCCAGTCCGCATGCTGCGCGGAAATCAGGATCACCTTATAGCCGTAACGCCGGGCAGTGCGCGCAAGCAGCCGTGACCTGGCGAAGCGCCGACAATCGATGATGACGAGCACGGCGTCTTCGACGAAGGAACGGGCGAAAAGCTCCGTGAAGCGGTTACCCGCGCCGTCGATCGCACGCACGCCGTCACGGGCCAGGGTCAGTCGCTGGCAAAAATGACTGGAGAAGCCGGCAAGTCTGGCATGGGTGGCGACGAAAACTTCTCGGGAGGCGCCGATCATCGCGACGGCTTCGCCCCAATGCGGCTGTGCGGTCAGATGATAGATGTGATGCAGTGCTTGTATCTGCTCCGCTACAAGAACGGCGAGCGGCTTGCCTTCCGATGCATCCGTCTGCAGCTCCGTCATCGCGCTCTGGAACTGGACGGGTGAGGTCGTTGCCGTCTCGCGGATCTCCACCTTGACGCTGTCCAGGCCCTGGTAGCCGAGCGCTCGCAGGAAACGGCCGACCGTCATCGGCGAAAGATCAAGCCGGTCAGCAACCGACGCAGCGGTTTCGAACGGCAGGTCGTTCAAATGTTCGGTGAAATATTTCGCGATGCGTCGTTCGGCAGGCGTGCCGGATTTCGCGTATTGCCTAAGTTTCTCCACAAAGTCTTCCACGTCGCAGCCTCCCCCAATATCCTCAGAGGCTTCCCGTGGATTCGTGGAGCCGAATCCCTGTTTTTTAATATTGTCCGGAAGCTCTTCTTAGGCCCACACGTATATCGAACGTTACGAACTATATATTAGCATGTAATTTTCGACAAGTTTTCTATTCAAGCATGTAATTTTCAACCGACTTGCCGGGAGGACGCCGGCTCCCTACATCACGCTGCGTAACGGAGACGCCACAGAATGGTCCTTGACGCCGCTCGCCTTTCGCTTGCCAACCTGTTTGCGCCGGAGACCCGGTCGGCTTTCTGGAAGGTTCTGGGACTGACGGTGCTGGTGTTGATCGGCTTGTGGCTTGCGCTGCGCGGCCTGTTCATCAGTTTTGTATTTCCCTGGGTGGTTGGGTTCTTTCCAGAGATGCCTGACTGGGCCGGCTGGCTCAGCTTCGTTTTCCTGATCGCTGCCGGTATCGGCCTTGCGCTTGGGTTGGCGCTGCTACTCTCGCCGGTTACGGCGCTGATTGCCGGCCTCTTTCTCGACGATGTCGCCGAGGTGATCGAAAAAAGGGACTATCCGCAGGATGCGTCGGGCAAGGCCATGCCGCTCGGCCCTGCGATAGCAAGCTCGATCAAATTCCTCGGCGTCGTGATCATCGGCAATATTATCGCGCTCTTCCTGCTCTTCATTCCCGGCGTCAATCTCGTGGCCTTCTTCCTCGTGAACGGCTATCTGCTCGGACGGGAATTCTTCGAATTCGCGGCGATGCGCTTCCGTTCGCCGCCGGAGGCGCGGCTGTTTCGTGCCAAGCATGGCCCGACCGTCTTTCTTGGTGGTCTGGTGATTGCACTTTTCCTGGCGATCCCAATCGTCAATCTGCTCACGCCGCTCTTTGCCGCAGGCATGATGGTGCATCTGCACAAGCTGGTCTCGGCGCGCGATCCTGCTTTCCGAGCTTAGTTTTTCACGCAATTCTGAACGCAAAACCGCTGCACATTTTTGCTGGAATTGCTTTAGCCGGGCAGCGCTGTCGCCTCATACATAGCCGCATATTCGGCGCTCGGCGGGATCGGCTTGATGATGTCGATCAAGACGCCGTTGGGATCGGCGGTAATGAAGTGGCGCTGGCCGAAATCCTCGTCGCGGATCTCGCGCAGGATCGGCAGCCCGGCCTCTGTGCAGACGGCGTAGATCGCGTCCACATCCTCGACCTCGAAATTCAGGAGAAGGCCGGAGATCTTGCCGCGGCCGGCGGCTGGGATGGTTTCGTGATTTCCGTCGAGCACGGCAAGCGTCACATGCTCATCCTCCATCGATTGCAGATGGACATACCAGTCGCTCTCGAAGAGCGGCTGGAAACGGAAATGGCGGCAATAGAAGGTAGCTGTGCCGGCAACGTCATCCGTCATGATGACGGGATAGTAACTCGTCGATTTCATCGCTTACCTCACTTTGGTTTACGTACATTCTGTATGTTTTTGTGTTTAACATACAGGTAGATTGTATGTAAAGAGAGGTGATGAGCCGCAGCAATCGCGAAAGAACCGAACAGACCAGGCAGGCCCTGATGAATGCCGCGCGCCGGCTTTTCGTTGAGAAGGGATATGCCGAGACGGCCACGCCCGAGATCGTCGCAGAGGCCGGTGTCACGCGCGGTGCGCTCTATCATCACTTCGAAGACAAGAAAGCGCTCTTCCGGGCCGTGATCGAAAGGGAGGCGACTGATGTCGCCGACGAGATCGAGCGGCGCACAGAGCGGCAAACCGCACCGCGTGACGCATTGCTTGACGGCGCCGCGGCCTATTTCGATGCAATGGAAGTGGAAGGGCGGACGCGGCTGCTTCTGCTCGAGGCGCCGGCGGTCATCGGCTTGCCCGCCA